>NZ_JBMKJI010000003.1:0-282746 GCF_049237025.1 Enterobacter cloacae complex sp. SYL001
CTCTTTCAGAGTCAACCCGTTATTTCAGGATTTTTTCTCTTCAACCGACCGGGTTGTCTGTGAAGTGATTCACATCCGCCGTGTCGATGGAGGCGCATTATAGGGAGCCGCCGAGGAATGACAAGCGGAAAAATGCATTTTTATTTCAACCGCTCACCTTTTCACCAAAACGTCTATTTTTGGTGCTTTTTAATCTCTTTTGGCAGATCTGCCAGACTAGTTATCACCCAGTCAGCTGCATTTTCTGCTTCTGGGGTGACTGGTTTACCGGTCCGCACTAATACTTTGGTTCCCACACCCACCGCCGCCGCTGCCTGCATATCCTCCAGTTTATCGCCCACCATAAAAGACGCGGCCATATCAATGTGCAGGAATTCCTGTGCAGAGATAAACATGCCCGGGTGTGGCTTACGGCAATCACATGTCTGACGATACGCTTCTACTGTTCCCTGTGGATGATGCGGACAATAATAGATGCCATCAAGATCGACGCCACGATCGGCCAGAGACCAGTCCATCCATTCCGTCAGCGTCTCGAACTGCGCTTCGGAGAATTTACCCCGGGCGATACCGGACTGATTAGTTACCACCACCAGCGCATAGCCCATCTCTTTCAGCTGGCGCATGGCATCTATTACGCCCTCGATAAATTCGAACTCATCAATCTCATGGACGTAACCGTGATCCACATTAATTGTGCCGTCACGATCGAGAAAAATTGCGGGTACAGATTTTGCCACCGGTTTGCTCCTGAAAAAGGCTTGTTCAGCTAGTATCTCATGAATCGCAGCGCAATAAAGTGCTCATCGCACAGAGGTGGATTGATTTAGACGTCTGGATGCCTTAACATCCATTTTGTTTACGGTCATTCCCCGTATCTGGCAGAAGAAAATGCCACGGCTAACTTACATACGATAAAAATAATCTAATGATTAAACTTTCCAATATCACCAAAGTGTTCCAGCAGGGGAACCGAACCATTCAGGCGCTGAACAACGTCAGCCTGCATGTGCCTGCTGGTCAGATTTATGGCGTCATTGGCGCATCGGGTGCGGGTAAAAGTACGCTGATCCGGTGTGTTAACCTGCTTGAGCGCCCGACCCAGGGCAGCGTAGAAGTTGGCGGCCAGGAGCTTACCGCTCTCTCAGAAAAAGAACTCACCAAAGCGCGTCGCCAGATTGGCATGATTTTCCAGCACTTTAACCTGCTGGCCTCACGCACGGTTTTTGGAAACGTGGCGTTGCCGCTGGAGCTGGATAACACACCAAAAGAAGAGGTTACCCGACGCGTCACCGAACTGCTGGATCTGGTTGGGCTGGGTGATAAGCATGACAGCTACCCGGCCAACCTCTCAGGCGGGCAAAAGCAGCGTGTAGCAATCGCTCGCGCGCTGGCAAGCAACCCAAAAGTGCTGCTGTGTGATGAAGCCACCAGCGCGTTAGATCCAGCCACCACGCGTTCTATCCTGGAACTGCTGAAAGACATTAACCGTCGTCTGGGCCTGACTATCCTCCTTATTACGCACGAAATGGACGTGGTGAAGCGTATCTGTGACTGCGTCGCCGTCATCAGCAACGGTGAGCTGATTGAGCAGGACACGGTCAGCGAAGTCTTCTCGCACCCGAAAACGCCTCTGGCTCAGCAGTTCATTCAGTCCACACTGCATCTGGATATTCCGGAAGATTATCTGGAACGTTTAAAAGCAGACGCAACGTCTGACAGCGTCCCGATGCTGCGCATGGAGTTCACGGGCCAGTCCGTTGACGCACCGCTGCTGTCCGAAACCGCGCGTCGCTTTAACGTGAATAACAACATTATTAGCGCGCAGATGGACTACGCCGGTGGCGTGAAGTTCGGCATTATGCTGACGGAAATGCACGGCACACAGGAAGAAACCCAGGCGGCAATTGCCTGGCTGCAAGAACATCACGTAAAAGTAGAGGTGCTGGGTTATGTCTGAGCCGATGATGTGGCTACTGGTTCGCGGCGTTTGGGAAACGCTGGCAATGACCTTCGTATCGGGCTTTTTTGGTTTTGTGATTGGGCTGCCGGTCGGCGTGCTGCTGTACGTCACGCGCCCGGGTCAAATTATTGAAAACGCGAAGCTGTATCGCACGCTCTCTGCGCTGGTGAACATTTTCCGGTCTATTCCGTTCATTATTCTGCTGGTGTGGATGATTCCGTTTACGCGCGTTATTGTCGGGACGTCGATTGGTTTGCAGGCAGCTATTGTCCCGCTAACCGTAGGCGCCGCACCGTTTATCGCCCGTATGGTGGAAAACGCCCTGCTGGAAATCCCAACAGGCCTGATTGAAGCTTCCCGCGCTATGGGTGCGACGCCAATGCAGATCGTTCGCAAAGTTCTGCTGCCTGAGGCGCTGCCTGGGCTGGTGAATGCAGCAACCATCACGCTTATCACCCTGGTCGGTTATTCCGCGATGGGCGGCGCCGTGGGTGCTGGCGGTTTAGGACAGATTGGATATCAGTACGGCTATATTGGCTATAACGCTACCGTAATGAATACCGTTCTGGTATTGCTGGTTGTGCTGGTTTACTTAATCCAATTCTCTGGCGATCGTATCGTCCGGGCTGTTACGCATAAATAACGTTACAAACAACACAAACTCGACGAGTTAAGGATATAACATGGCGTTTAAATTTAAGACCTTTGCAGCAGTAGGCGCACTGATTGGTTCGCTGGCACTGGTGGGTTGCGGTCAGGACGAAAAAGATCCGAACCACATCAAAGTAGGCGTTATCGTCGGTGCAGAGCAGCAGGTTGCTGAGGCCGCGCAGAAAATCGCGAAAGAAAAATATGGCCTGGACGTTGAGCTGGTGACCTTCAACGATTACGTTCTGCCGAACGAAGCGCTGAGCAAAGGCGACATTGACGCTAACGCCTTCCAGCATAAACCGTACCTGGATCAACAGATCAAAGATCGCGGCTACAAGCTGGTTGCTGTCGGTAACACCTTCGTTTACCCGATTGCCGGTTATTCCAAGAAAATTAAATCTCTGGATGAACTCCAGCCGGGTTCACAGGTTGCCGTCCCTAACGACCCAACCAACCTTGGCCGTTCGCTGCTTCTGCTCCAGAAAGTGGGCCTGATTAAACTGAAAGAAGGTGTTGGCCTGTTGCCGACCGTTCTGGACGTGACCGAAAACCCGAAAAATCTGAAAATTGTTGAGCTGGAAGCCCCTCAGCTGCCACGTTCTCTGGACGATGCACAGATCGCGCTGGCCGTTATCAACACCACTTACGCCAGCCAGATCGGTTTGACCCCTGCGAAAGATGGCATCTTTGTTGAAGACAAAGATTCCCCGTACGTCAACCTGATCGTGACTCGCGAAGACAACAAGGACGCGGAAAACGTGAAGAAATTCCTGCAGGCATATCAGTCTGAAGAAGTTTACCAGGAAGCCAATAAGGTGTTTAACGGCGGCGCGGTTAAAGGCTGGTAATCTCACCTCAGTGTAATATCATCAAGACGGGCATTTGCCCGTCTTGTCATTTGTGCGGTCAACTGCTTCAATATCTGACGTTTTGATTATCCACTGAGGAACTATTATGCGTGCTTTACCGATCTGTCTTTTAGCACTGATGCTGAGCGGCTGTTCTATGCTAAGCAGATCTCCTGTTGAACCCGTTCAAAGCACTGCAACCCCGCCAAAAGCGGAGCCAGCAAAACCGAAAGCGCCTCGCGCTGCGCCGGTACGTATTATTACTAAAGCCGACGAGCTGGTCGGTAAGCCATTCCGTGAACTGGGCGAAGTGAGCGGCGAATCCTGCCAGGCAACAAATCAGGACTCCCCTCCAAATATCCCAACAGCCCGCAAGCGTATGCAAATCAACGCGTCGAAAATGAAAGCCAACGCGGTGCTGCTGCACAGTTGCGAGGTCACCAGTGGTACGCCGGGCTGCTACCGTCAGGCGGTATGTATCGGTTCTGCGCTTAACATCACGGCGAAATGAGTTCATTTCAGTTCGAGCCGATAGGCGTTATCCGCTCCCCTTATAAAGAAAAGTTCGCCGTGCCGCGTCAGCCGGGACTGGTCCTTAACGGCGGCGGCGAGCTGCATCTTGTCGCGCCGTATAATCAGGCCGATGCAGTGCGCGGGCTTGAGGCATTCAGCCATTTATGGGTGGTGTTTGTGTTTCACCAGACCATGGAAGGCGGCTGGCGTCCTACCGTGCGTCCTCCTCGTCTGGGCGGAAATGCCAGAATGGGAGTTTTTGCCACCCGCTCAACGTTCCGACCGAATCCAGTCGGGATGTCGCTGGTCGAACTGAAAGGGATACGCTGTCAGAAAGATCGGGTGATCCTGGAGTTAGGTAGCCTTGACCTGGTTGATGGCACGCCGGTCATCGATATTAAACCTTACCTGCCCTTCGCCGAAGCGCTGCCGGATGCCCGTGCAAGCTATGCTCAGGACGCCCCACAGGCAGAGATGCCGGTTTACTTCACATCTGAAATAACGACGCAAATCAGCCAGCTGGAAAAGCGCTATCCTCGTCTGCGTGACTTTATCGTCGAAGTCCTGGCGCAGGACCCTCGTCCCGCCTACCGCAAAGAGGAAGACGCCGGAAAAACGTACGCCGTCTGGCTGCTGGACTTTAACGTGCGCTGGCGCGTAACTGATGCAGGTTTTGAAGTGTTTGCCCTGGAACCCAGGTAATTTTGTTCTCCTCTCTTTTGGCATCTTTGCCACACTGGTAAACTAAACCACTTTTTTTGTGTCAGGCTGGTGTTTCAGCCTGTTCCAATCGTCGAAATGGAACCGTAACAACATGCGTACTAGCCAATATCTGCTCTCCACTCTGAAGGAGACACCTGCCGACGCCGAGGTGATCAGCCACCAGCTGATGCTGCGCGCCGGGATGATCCGCAAGCTGGCCTCCGGGTTATACACCTGGCTGCCGACCGGCGTGCGCGTCCTGAAAAAAGTCGAAAACATCGTGCGTGAAGAGATGAACAACGCCGGTGCTATCGAGGTGTTAATGCCGGTCGTTCAGCCCTCTGAACTGTGGCAGGAGAGCGGTCGCTGGGAGCAGTACGGTCCTGAACTGCTGCGTATTGCCGATCGTGGCGATCGTCCATTCGTCCTCGGCCCAACGCATGAAGAAGTGATCACCGATCTGATCCGTAACGAGCTGAGCTCTTACAAACAGCTGCCGCTGAACTTCTTCCAGATCCAGACCAAGTTCCGTGACGAAGTGCGCCCACGCTTTGGCGTGATGCGCTCTCGCGAATTCCTGATGAAAGATGCCTACTCTTTCCATACTTCTCAGGAATCACTGCAAGAGACCTACGACAAAATGTACGTGGCCTACAGCAAAATCTTCTCCCGCATGGGGCTGGATTTCCGTGCTGTACAGGCTGATACCGGTTCAATCGGCGGTAGCGCCTCTCATGAATTCCAGGTTCTGGCGCAGAGCGGCGAAGACGATGTAATTTTCTCTGACTCCTCTGATTACGCCGCCAACATTGAGTTCGCAGAAGCGCTGGCACCAAAAGAACCACGCGGCGCGGCAACGCAAGAGATGACGCTGGTTGATACGCCAAACGCGAAAACCATCGCCGAGCTGGTTGAACAGTTTAATCTGCCGATCGAAAAAACGGTCAAAACCCTGCTGGTGAAATCGGCTGAAGGCAGCGCCTACCCACTGGTAGCCCTGCTGGTCCGTGGCGATCACGAGCTGAACGAAGTGAAAGCCGAGAAGCTGCCGCAGGTTGCCAGCCCGCTGACCTTCGCGACGGAAGCCGAAATCCGCGCCGTGGTGAACGCAGGTCCAGGTTCTCTGGGCCCGGTGAATATGCCTGTTCCTGTAGTGATTGACCGCACCGTTGCGGCAATGAGCGACTTCGCTGCGGGCGCAAACATCGACGGTAAACACTACTTCGGCATCAACTGGGATCGTGACGTGGCGACGCCGGAAGTGGCTGACATCCGTAACGTGGTCGCAGGCGATCCAAGCCCGGACGGCAAGGGTACCCTGATGATCAAACGCGGTATCGAAGTAGGCCACATCTTCCAGCTGGGCGATAAGTACTCGCGCGCAATGAACGCTGCCGTTCAGGGCGAAGATGGTCGTAACCAGGTTCTGACCATGGGCTGCTACGGCATTGGGGTAACGCGCGTTGTTGCGGCCGCTATCGAGCAGAACTATGACGAACGCGGAATCGTCTGGCCGGATAACATCGCGCCGTTCCAGGTGGCGATCCTGCCAATGAACATGCACAAGTCTTACCGCGTGCAGGAGCTGGCAGAGAAACTCTACGCTGAGCTGAGCGCGAAAGGTATCGACGTGCTGATGGATGACCGTAAAGAGCGTCCTGGCGTGATGTTTGCTGATATGGAACTGATCGGTATTCCACACACCATCGTCATCGGCGACCGTAACCTCGACAGCGATGAGATTGAATACAAGTACCGTCGCAACGGCGAAAAACAGATGATCAAGACGGGCGACATTCTTGATTACCTGGTGAAAGCCATCAAAGGCTAAGAAACAAAAAAACCCCGCCAGTGCGGGGTTTTTTAATGGCTATAACTTATTTGCTTTCGCAGTCTTTACCCGCAGCAAACTTCGCGTCTTTATCTGCCACCAGCGTTTTCACCAGCTCACCGCTATCGGGGTTTGGCTCCAGCGTAAAATGCCCTTCAACCGTCAGCAACACTGGTTTGCTGTCGTTACCGCGCGCGACGGCATAGTCACGCTCCAGCTGGGCATTGTTCGCCACGCTGACTTTCTTCCCGGTTGCACAGTCAGTGAAGATTGCCGCATCCGCCATGTAGAAATACATCCCTCGCATCGCCATTGGGGTTGCAGGCAGGGTCGCTTTTACCGGGGCCAGCGTGTAGTTGAACTGGGATTCAATCGGATTGCCTTCGCGATCGAGCATCTCCATCCCCTCGCCTTTGGCGCGGAAATACGTTTTATCGCCCGTGGTATCAGTCAATACCAGCTTTTCAGCCGTACGCGCCCATGTTCCGTATGTTGCAAAAGAAGACGGCTCTTTCGCCCCCTGATAGCGCTGGTTCATCACCCAGGTGCCATCTTTTTGCAGGAACAGAGAGGTTTCGATGCCTTCACAATCTGCACATGGCAATACGCCGCGCCAGCTCTGCTGCATCGGCTTCAATTCTTCGTTTTGCGTTGGCTGTAGTACCTGTATTTCTGAACGGTTGTTACAGCCAAAAAGCGCGAACAGGCTTGTCACGGCCAGCGCTGATAATAATGCTTTTTTCACAATACATTCCTTATGAAAAAGTGTGTCCCTTTCGTCACATTACGGATGACGGACTTTGCCACGCAGTGACTTTACGGTGGATTTCTGCGCCTTCGATGACAACCGACGTTCTTTCGATGCCCGCGTTGGACGTGTTGCCCGGCGACTTTTTTGTACAGCCGTCAGCTCTTTTATGACCGCCGCCAGTCTGGAAAGTGCCGCTTCCCGGTTCATTTCCTGGCTGCGATATTCCTGCGCTTTAATCACAATCACACCTTCACTGGTGATCAGATGATGGCTGGCGGCGAGCAGGCTTTCTTTATAATACTCTGGCAGGCTGGAGGCCCGGATGTCAAAGCGCAAATGGATAGCCGTTGAGGCCTTGTTAACGTGCTGCCCCCCTGCGCCCTGAGCACGGATGGCGGTGATCTCCAGCTCGTGATCAGGGATGCTGACGTTTCGGGACAACTCAATCATGATACGGGCTGCCAGGCCGTGAGATGAATTTCCAGATTATTCTGAGAATCGGAAAGCCAGATGGCGCCGTCCTGAATCGTTGCCTGAAGCGCCATTGTCCGGCTGGCGAACGCGCTCAGCTGTGCCAGTTGTTCATCATCCAGATACCAGACGGTAAGATTTTTGAACTGCGCACATTTATTTTTGTTTTGCTGCCACCAGATCTCCGCCGCGCGATGGTTATAGGCAAACAACGCCACTTCAGCTGACTGGGTGCACGCCTTTTTGATCCGGCGTTCATCCGGCAGGCCAAGCTCAATCCATAAATCGATACCCAGATGATCGTTGCGCAGCCAGGCTTCCGGTTCATCTTCCGCGCTTAAACCACGGGTAAATTGCAGACGCTCGTCGGCATACTTAATCCACGCCAGCAGGCGCAGCATCATGCGCTCCTGGGTTTCAGAAGGGTGACGCGCCAGCGTCAATGACGCATCCAGAAACTGGTTACGGTCAAGATCCGCCACATTAACCACAGCTTTATAAATTGTCGCTTTCAGCGCCATGAGAGAACTCCTTTCGAATCAGGCGTACATTGTAGCGAAAACCGCAGCAAAAGGCTGTTACGAGGTGGTGGCACCCCGTTATCAAGGCGCTGATATTGCTTAAATGAGTATGGTATAGTCACCTTGCTAAACCGAGTTTAACTTCGTAGGCTTAATGATATCTCACAGTAAGTCAGTACGCTGGCAGGAGGTGATGTGAATAATTATTGTGAGTTGATTCGCAGACGGTATGCGGAAATTGCCAGCGGAGATCTGGGGTACATCCCGGATGCGTTGGGCTGTGTATTGAACGTGCTGAATGAAGTGGCCTCTGATGAGAGCCTTTCTGAATCGGTCAGGGAAAAAGCAGCGTATGCTGCGGCGAATTTACTGGTGAGCGATTATGTCGATGAATGATATCTATCAACCCATCAATTGTGATGACTATGACAACCTCGAACTCGCCTGCCAGCATCATTTAATACTGACGCTGGAGCTAAAAGATGGCGAAGTGCTAAAGGCAAAGGCCAGCGATCTGGTTTCCCGTAAAAATGTGGAATACCTGGTTGTGGAAGATGCAGGTGCAACGCGTGAGCTACGCCTCGACAAAATTGCCAGTTTCAGCCATCCGGAAATCGGCACCGTCGTGGTGAGCGAATCCTGATAACCAACGGGCAGCCAGGCTGCCCGTTACGCTTTCCATTCAAAATTGACACCCGCTTCAGCCCACCCTTCCTGGGTAATAAACACACCTGCCGCCGCGATGAGCGTGTCGCCGTAAAACAGAAGCGGCGTGGTATCACGTCGCCAGGGCGGAACGTTCTGTTCCTGCCAGATTTTCTTCAGTTTACGCCCGCCGTTACGCCCAACGATATGCAGCATGCCGCTGGCCCTGAAGCGTATGGTGACGTTCTCGTCCGGCTCAGGTAGACGCACATTGCCCGAATGGCTTAACGCAACGACACCGGCATTCAACGGTAGCGTTAATGCTTTTTCCGGCGACGGCCAGTCAAGCACAACGTCAGCCAGCGACGGCACAGATTTCACCCACCAGAGTTGCTCTTTATAGCGCCTGACGTCATAACCATTCAGGCGTATACACGGTGCGGCATCTTCCCGCGCCTGTGCAACTTCTTCCCAGATACGGTTGAGCATCGCCCGGGACGGCATAACCGCACGGTGGGAAGCCAGCCAGCGACGAATCAGAGCAGCCCGGCGCACGGGGCTCATCACTTTCAACGGCGCAATGTTAAGGGCACCGTCAGCGGTAGTCAGCGTATTCAGCTCCCCGCTCAGCAACTCATCCAGCAAGCTTTCCTGTTCAGCACAAAGCATGGCACTTCTGGCCACCGCTTCGGAAAAATGGGCCCAGCGCTCACTCAGCAGCGGTAAGACGCGCAGGCGCAGGAAGTTACGGTCGTAACTGTCGTCCTGATTGCTTTCGTCTTCAATCCAGCGCAGATGATGTTGCTGCGCCCAGGCTTCCAGTGATGCGCGCGTCTCACCCAGTAGCGGGCGGATGAGCTCTGTTTCAGCAAAACCAGCACGCTCAGGCATGGCGGATAAACCCGCAGGCCCGCTGCCCCGCTTGAGCGCCAGTAAAAACGTCTCGCACTGGTCGTCCAGATGCTGCGCGGTGACCAACGCTTCTCCAGGCTGTAACGCGCCGGAAAACGCGGCGTAGCGGGCTTTGCGCGCCTGCGCCTCAATACCCAGCCCTTCATCCTCAAGCGTGACGCGTTCAACGATTAGCGGGATCGCCCACCCTGAGCACACCGCTTCGCAGTGCGCCACCCAGTCGTCGGCATGGGGGCTTAAGCCGTGATGGATATGCATCGCCCGCAGCTGGACGTCAGGCTCACGGTCGCGCCAGAGCTTAAGACGGTGCAGCAAAACGGTGGAATCCAGGCCACCGCTGAACCCCACCAGCAGCTGGCGGTAGGGTGAAACGGCGTGCGCGATAGCGGGTAAGGTCATAGGAAATTACACATAAAAAATGCCCGAACTGAACGGGCATTATCACACATGACGGCGATTACTGCTGATAAAGCTCCAGCGGCAGACCGTCCGGATCGTTGAAAAAAGTGAAACGTTTATCGGTGAAGGGATCGATGCGAATTGCTTCACAGGCCACGCCGTGGGCTTCCAGATGCTTTACCGCGCTGTCCAGGTTATCGACGCTGAAGGCCAGGTGGCGCAGGCCGCAGGCTTCCGGGCGCGAAGGACGCGCTGGCGGGAAAGGAAAAGAGAACAGTTCAATCACATATTGTCCGTTTAACGCCAGATCGCCTTTCCAGGAATCGCGCTCCTCGCGGTAGGCCTCGCTCAACAGCGTAAAGCCGAGAATGTCGCAGTAAAAGGCCTTACTTTTCGCGTAATCGGTGGCAATGATCGCAATATGATGAACAGCTTTTAAACCCAGCATAGTTTCTCCTTTTTATGGTGCCCTGAACGTTACAACCGACAACCCGCCCCTGGCAAGCGGCCCCTTTTATTTTAGGACTCTCACCCAGTACACGCCGTTATCATCGCGTTTCGCACCGTGAATATCCGTCTCAAAGCCCGGATAGTGGCGCCCTATCGAACAGAGCATCAGCAGGAAATCGAGCACCGCCCGGCTCTCCTCGGTGATCATCTCGCCCGGCATCAGCAGCGGTACGCCCGGCGGATAAGGCAGGATCATGTTGGCTGATACCCGCCCGACCAGGTTCTCCAGCTCAATGGTTTCAACCTCCCCTTTCACCTGGCGCTGCCACGCCCTGTGCGGCGTCAGCTTCATTTCAGGCAGAACATCAAATGCCTGCAGCATCAGGCGCGGCAGATCGTGCTGGCGGATCAGCCTGTGGATCCCCTGGGCCAGATCCTGAATACGCATATTGCGGTAGAAGTCAGGATCTTCCGCGTAGAGATCCGGCAGCATATTCTTCACCCGCAGGTTAAGATCGTATGCGCGCTTAAACTCCATCAGTCCGCGCAGCAGCCCCATCGCGCGGGTTTTATCGATCCCGATACTGAACAGGAACAGCAAATTATAGGGGCCGGTTTTCTCCACCACCACGCCGCGTTCATCAAGGAACTTCGCCACCAGCGCAGCCGGGATCCCTTCCTCACCCATCACACCCTGCTCATCCATACCCGGCGTCAGGATCGTCACCTTAACCGGATCGAGGAACATGTGGTCTGCATCAGCATCCCGAAAACCGTGCCAGCTCTCCCCCGGCGCGACGGGCCAGCATTCTGCTTCATCAATCTCTTCCGGCTGCCAGATATCAAAGAACCAGCCGTCCGCTTCATCTTTAAGTCGCTGAACCTCTTTTCGGAAATGCAGCGCCCGCTCCACCGAACGATTAATAAGGCGTTTCCCGGGATTGCCGCGCAGCATCGCCGCCGCCGTTTCGATGGACGCCACCAGCGGGTAGCTGGGCGACGTGGTCGTGTGCATCATGAAAGCTTCGTTGAAGGTGTCCTCGTCGTACTCACCCTTGATGTGAATGAGAGACGCCTGGGAAAACGCGGCCAGCATTTTGTGCGTCGACTGCGTCTCGAAGAACACCTTACCCGGCACCCGCTCGCCGCTCATCCCACTTTTACCCGAGTAAATCGGGTGGAAATTGGTGTAAGGCACCCACGCGGAGTCAAAGTGAATCGACGGCACGTCCAGCGTCTGCTTGATCCAGTTCGTGTTGTAAAGCAGCCCGTCATAGGTGGAGTTGGTGATCACCGCATGCACAGGCCAGCTTGCCTCGGGGATCGCCGCGATCTTATTTTCAATGGCTTCATGCGCGAACTCACGGCGAGGAATGCCGCCGAGGATCCCCAGCGCATTACGCGTGGGAGACAGCCAGAGCGGCACGACGTCACTCATCATCAGCAAATGCGCCAGTGATTTATGGCAGTTTCGGTCAATCAGCAACGTGCTACCGGCAGGCGCGGCATACATCCCGACGATCTTGTTCGACGTCGAGGTTCCGTTGGTCACCATGTAGCTCTGCTCGGCACCAAAGGTCCGGGCGATGTACTCTTCGGCTTCCAGATGCGGGCCGGTATGATCCAGCAGCGAGCCCAGCTCGGTCACTGAAATCGACACGTCCGCCTTCAGCGTATTGCCGCCAAAGAAATCGTAGAACAGGCACCCTACCGGGCTTTTTTGATAGGCCGTTCCCGCCATGTGGCCTGGCGTACAGAAGGTGTACTTCCCTTCATTCACATAGGTGAACAGCGCACGCGTAAACGGCGGGGTGATGTTATCCAGATATTCACCGGTGTACTGCTGAATGCGGGTCGCAATGTCCTCAGCCACGCCGAGCGCGTATTCGAAGAACCACAGCGCCATACGCATATCATGGGCGCTGACGTCCATGGTCGAGTGAGTGTTGATAAAGGCGTACAGCGGAAGATATTCGTTGAGCTTATTGATCTCGCTGCACAACTCCATGTCGTATTCGTCCCAGTCGAATATCACGCCACAGATGCGCGGATTGTGTTCGATGAATTTCAGCAGGTCGGCGCTGTTTTGCGGCCAGATTAGCTGATATCCGCGTGCTTTAAGGGCTTGCTCCAGCTCCTTGATGGGTTCGTCTTTATAAAAGACGCCGTGTGGCCCCATGATGGCAATGATGTTCATGGTTTACCTCCTTGAAAAACATCAGATAAGCATAGTTAAGGTAAACGGCAGGTATAAAAAAAGCCGCAACAATGTGCGGCTTTTAGGATAATTGTGAGGCTTACGCGTAACCGTAGGTCATCAGACGCTGATAACGACGGTTGAGCAGATCTTCTGTGCTCAGCACGTCCAGATCCGCCAGATCTGCCAGCAGCTGCGCTTTCAGGGAAGCAGCCATCACTTCCGGCTTACGGTGCGCGCCACCCAGCGGTTCAGGGATAACGGTGTCGATCAGCTTCAGCTCTTTCAGACGTGGGGCAATGATGCCCATCGCTTCCGCAGCCAGCGGCGCTTTATCGGCACTTTTCCACAGAATGGAGGCACAGCCTTCCGGAGAGATAACGGAATAGGTGCTGTACTGCAGCATATTCACTTTATCGCCCACGCCAATTGCCAGCGCACCGCCGGAACCACCTTCACCGATAACGGTACAGATGACCGGCACTTTCAGGCGAGACATCTCACGCAGGTTGCGTGCGATGGCTTCAGACTGACCGCGCTCTTCTGCGCCAACACCCGGGTAAGCACCCGGTGTGTCGATGAAGGTGATGATTGGCATATTGAAACGCTCAGCCATCTCCATCAGACGCAGGGCCTTACGGTAGCCTTCTGGTGCTGGCATACCGAAGTTACGCCGGATCTTCTCTTTGGTTTCACGGCCTTTCTGGTGACCAATGATCATCACCGGACGTCCATCCAGACGCGCGATACCGCCGACGATAGCTTTATCGTCAGCGTATGCGCGGTCGCCTGCCAGTTCGTCAAATTCGTCAAACGCCAGGCGGACATAATCCAGGGTGTACGGACGCTGTGGATGACGCGCCAGCTGGGCGATCTGCCATGCGCCGAGATCGGCAAAGATTTTGCGCGTCAGTTCTACGCTTTTTTCACGCAGACGATGCACTTCTTCGTCGATGTTAATATCCAGTTTTTCATCCTGACGGCTTACGGCTGTCAGAGAATCGATTTTCGCTTCCAGCTCTGCAATCGGCTGTTCGAAATCAAGGAAATTCAGACTCATAGTATTCCTGTATTAGTCAAACTCCAGTTCCACCTGCTCCGAACCAATGAGGCCACGGAGATCGTTCAGTAAACGATCGCTCGGAGAGACACGCCACGTTGCACCAAAGCGCAACCGCGCACGTGCATCCGCCCTCTGATAGTAGAGATGTACTGGAATGGTCCCCGAGCGGTGGGGTTCCAGAGACTGACGGAGTCGGTTTAAAAGCTGGTCATCAATTTGCCTGTCCGTCAGCGAGATAGCAAGCCCGCGAGCATATTTTTCCCGGGCTTCGTCAATGTCCATCACTTCGCGGGCGGTCATTTTAAGCCCCCCGCTGAAGTCATCAAAGCTGACCTGTCCGCTGACGATAAGTATGCGGTCTTTTTCCAGCAATTGCTGGTATTTATCCAGCGCGTCGGTGAACAACATCACCTCCAGACGCCCGGAACGGTCATCCAGGGTACAGATGCCGATACGATTGCCGCGCTTGGTGACCATTACCCTTGCAGCAATCACGAGCCCCGCAGCCGTGGTGATTTTACCACGTTCTGTCGGATGCATGTCTTTAAGCCTGTGGCCGCCGACATAGCGCTCAATTTCTTTCAGATACTGGTTGATCGGGTGTCCCGTCAGGTACAGGCCTAACGTCTCACGCTCCCCATCCAGCACCACCTGTTCTGGCCACGGCTGGCAGTTGGAATAGGACTGCTCGATCTGCTCTGGCTCTTCCGCCAGCACGCCGAACATATCCGCCTGGCCAATGGCTTCCGCTTTAGCATGCTGATCGGCCGCTTTCAGCGCATCGCCGAGCGAGTTCATCAGCGCGGCGCGGTGTGGCCCCAGCCGGTCAAACGCACCGGACATGATCAGTTTTTCCAGCACGCGGCGGTTCAGTTTTTTGGTATCGGTGCGGGCGCACAGGTCGAACAGCTCGCGGAAATAGCCGCCGTTGTTACGCGCTTCGATGATCGCCTCGATCGGCCCCTCACCCACGCCCTTGATCGCGCCGATCCCATAGACGATTTCCCCGTCATCGTTGACGTGGAAATGGTACAGGCCAGAGTTAATATCCGGCGGCAGGATCTTCAGCCCCATGCGCCAGCACTCGTCCACCAGGCCAACCACCTTTTCGGTGTTGTCCATATCGGCGGTCATTACCGCCGCCATAAACTCAGCGGGATAGTGGGCCTTGAGCCACAGCGTTTGATACGACACCAAAGCATAAGCGGCGGAGTGGGATTTGTTAAATCCGTACCCGGCGAATTTCTCCACCAGGTCGAAGATTTTCATCGCCAGTTCGCCATCGACGCCGTTTTTCTTCGCCCCATCTTCAAAGATAGAACGCTGCTTGGCCATCTCTTCCGGCTTTTTCTTACCCATCGCACGACGCAACATATCTGCGCCGCCAAGGGTGTAACCAGAAAGCACCTGGGCGATCTGCATGACCTGTTCCTGATACAGGATGATGCCGTAGGTTGGCTCCAGTACCGGCTTCAGGCTTTCATGCTGCCACTGCACATCCGGATAGGAAATCTCTTCGCGCCCGTGCTTACGGTCGATAAAGTTATCTACCATCCCCGACTGCAACGGGCCCGGACGGAACAGGGCCACCAGCGCGATCATATCTTCGAAGCAGTCTGGTTGCAGACGCTTAATCAAATCTTTCATGCCGCGGGATTCAAGCTGGAAGACGGCTGTCGTCTCGGAGCGTTGCAGCATGTCGAAACTTTTCTTGTCATCAAGCGGGATAGCCGCAATATCCAGCGGCGGCTCGCCGTTCTTCTCACGGCGGGCGTTGATCATCTCCAGCGCCCAGTTGATGATGGTCAGCGTACGCAAACCAAGGAAGTCGAACTTCACAAGCCCGGCGTATTCAACGTCGTTCTTGTCGAACTGGGTGACCGGATGCTGGCCCGCTTCATCGCAGTACAGCGGCGCGAAGTCGGTGATTTTGGTCGGGGCAATAACCACGCCCCCCGCATGCTTACCGGCGTTACGCGTGACGCCCTCCAGCTTGCGCGCCATGTCGATCAGCGCTTTCACCTCTTCGTCGGCTTCGTAGATTTCCGGCAGCTGAGGTTCAGCTTCAAAGGCTTTCGCCAGAGTCATGCCCGGATCGGGCGGCACCAGCTTAGAGATTCGATCGACAAAACCGTAGGGGTGGCCCAGAACGCGGCCCACGTCGCGGATAACCGCTTTCGCCGCCATCGTACCGAAGGTAATGATCTGTGAAACCGCATCACGACCGTACATATCGGCCACGTGCTCAATCACCTGGTCGCGTTTTTCCATGCAGAAGTCGACGTCGAAGTCGGGCATGGAGACACGTTCCGGGTTAAGGAAACGTTCGAACAGCAGGTCGAATTCCAGCGGATCGAGGTCGGTGATTTTCAGCGCATACGCCACCAGCGAGCCGGCACCTGAACCACGGCCCGGGCCAACCGGTACGCCGTTATCCTTCGACCACTGGATGAACTCCATTACGATCAGGAAGTAGCCAGGGAACCCCATCTGGTTGATCACCTGGAGTTCAATATCCAGACGCTCGTCATATTCAGGACGCTTCTCTTTACGGACCGCTTCATCCGGGAAGAGGAATTCCAGACGCTCTTCAAGGCCCTCTTTCGATTTCATGACCAGGAAATCTTCCGTGGTCATGTCGCCCGTCGGGAACTGCGGCAGGAAATATTCGCCGAGACGCACGGTGACGTTGCAGCGCTTGGCAATCTCTACGCTATTTTCCAGCGCTTCCGGGATGTCGGAGAAGAGCTCACACATTTCCTCTTCGCTGCGCATGTACTGCTGCGATGAGTAGTTGCGAGGACGTTTCGGATCGTCGAGGGTGAAGCCGTCGTGGATAGCGACGCGAATTTCATGCGCGTCAAAATCGCCCGGCTCAAGAAAGCGCACATCGTTGGTGGCCACTACAGGCAGGCCACGCGCTTCCGCCAGGGCGACGGCCGCATGCAGATAGCTCTCTTCATCCGCACGCCCGGTACGGATTAGCTCCAGGTAATAGCGATCCGGGAAATGCTCTTCGTAGAACGAGACGCACTGATCCACCAGCGCGTTGTTCCCGCGCAGCAGACATTTGCCGACATCCCCCATACGACCACCGGAGATCAGCAGCAGACCTTCGTTCAGCTCCGCCAGCCAGTCGCGGTCAATCCATGGACCCAGCGCGCCGTAGCCGCGCTGGTAGGCTTTTGAGATCAGCAGAGTGAGGTTCTGATAGCCCGTGTTATTCATGGCTAACACGGAAATTTGCGTCATCTCATCGCCGAGCAGGTCGCTCTGCACGTGGAAATCCGCGCCGACGATGGGCTTTAATCCTGCGCCATGCGCCGTTCCGTAGAACTTCACCAGGCCACACAGGTTGGTAAAATCGGTGATCGCCAGCGCAGGCATGCCAAGCGAGGCCGCCTTCTTTACCAGCGGCCCGGTCTTTGCCAGCCCATCGATCATGGAGTAGTCGCTATGCACCCGCAGGTGTACGAAACGTGGTTCAGCCATCTTCAGATCCCGCGTTACTTAATTGCTTGCGTCTTGATTCAGGACACCAGTCCCAGCGCGCGTTTCACCGGGCCAAAGCTGCGCCGATGATGTTCAGTTGCGCCATGTTCAGCCAGCTTTTCCAGATGGAAAGCCGTTGGATATCCCTTGTGCTGGGCGAAACCATACGCGGGATAAGTGAGGTCCAGCGCGGCCATTTCGGCATCGCGCGTCACTTTGGCAATGATTGACGCCGCACTGATTTCTGCGACGCGGCTATCGCCTTTAACAACAGCCATTGATGGCATCGGCAGCGTCGGGCAACGGTTACCGTCGATCAGCACATACTCAGGCACAATCTTCAGGCCCGCAACGGCACGCTGCATCGCCAGCATGGTGGCGTGCAGAATGTTCAGATCGTCGATCTCATCCGGCTCTGCGCGCCCGAGACTCCAGGCCAGCGCCTTCTCTTTAATTTCATCGAACAGCGCCAGGCGGCGCTTTTCGCTCAGTTTTTTCGAGTCGTTCAGGCCAGGGATCGGGCGGGCTGGATCGAGGATCACCGCCGCGGTCACAACGGCACCCACTAACGGACCACGACCGACTTCATCCACACCGGCAACGAGGTGGGTATGGGGATAAATAAATTCCATCATTGTGCTAACTCCAGCACCGCATCGGCCGCCTGCTCATCAGCATTACAGCGGATCAGTTGATGCAGTTCACGGAAAGTATCATGCATCTGGTGGCTGGTTTTACCGTTGGCCAGCAGCGGCAGTAATGCATCAGCCAGTGCCTGCGGCTGGCATTCATCCTGCAAGAGTTCTTTCACCAGCTCGCGACCTGCAAGCAGGTTTGGCAGGGATACGTAGTCTGTTTTTACCAGACGTTTTGCCAGCCAGAAGGTAAACGGTTTCATGCGATAACCGACCACCATTGGGCATTTTGCCAGCATACACTCCAGCGCAGCCGTGCCGGAAGCCAGCAGTGCGGCATCGCTCGCAAACATAGCTTGCCGCCCTTTCCCGTCCAGCAGGCGGACGTGAAGATCCGGGGCAACCTCGGCTTTGATACGCTCAAACTGCTCGCGGCGTTTGGCATTCACCAGCGGCACGACCACTTCAAGGTCTGGGTACGTCTTGCGGAGAATTTGCGCCGTTTTCAGGAAATCGGCACTTAGCATTTCAACTTCCGCACCCCGGCTCCCTGGCAGCAGCGCCAGACAGTGCACATCATGCGGGATGCCCAGTTCGTCACGCGCCGCATTTTTATCAGGGTCCAGCGGCATGGCATCCGCCATGGTATGACCGATAAAACGGCACGGGACATTAAACCTGTCGTAAAACGCTTTTTCGAAAGGCAGAAAAGCCAGCACCAGATTGGTCGACCGTCCGATTTTGAAAACGCGTTTCTGTCGCCACGCCCACACGGACGGGCTGACGTAATGGATAGTTTTGATCCCCTGCTTTTTCAGGTTCCCTTCAAGGGTAATATTGAAATCAGGTGCATCAATGCCGACAAAGACATCGGGCTTGAGGTCGGTAAAGCGGCGGGTAAGATCGGCGCGAATATGCAGCAGGCGACGCAGGCGGCCCAGCACCTCGACGATGCCCATCACAGCCAGCTCTTCCATTTCATACCAGGCTTCACAGCCTTCGGCCTGCATCAGCGGCCCAGCCACGCCCACAAAGCGGGCATTGGGTACACGGGCTTTAAGCGCGCGGATAAGACCTGCACCAAGAATATCGCCGGAGGTTTCTCCGGCGACCAGGGCGATAGTAAGCGGACGACTGTCGACCATTAACGAATCAGACCACGGGTTGAACGTTCAAAGAATTCCATGAACGTTTTCACTTCAGGGTGCTTATTCGCCAGCTCGGCAATTTCCGGCTTCGCCTCTTCCAGCGTTTTACCGCTACGGTACAGCAATTTGTACGCATTGCGGATCGCGGTAATCGCTTCGCGGCTAAAGCCACGACGCTTAAGGCCTTCAATGTTCACGCCAAACGGCGTGGCATGGTTGCCCTGCGCAATCACAAACGGTGGGACGTCCTGCGCCACACCGGAGCACCCGCCGACCATCACGTGTGCACCGATGATGCAGAACTGATGGACTGCGGTCATGCCGCCAATAATTGCGAAATCATCGACCGATACGTGCCCCGCCAGCGTTGCGTTGTTGGCGAGAATACAGCGGCTACCCACGGTACAGTCGTGCGCAATATGCGCATTAACCATAAACAGGTTGTCGCTGCCCACCTTCGTCAATCCACCGCCTTGCGTTGTACCACGATGAATGGTGACGCTTTCGCGAATGCGGTTACGATCGCCGATTTCCACGCGGGTCGGTTCGCCAGCATACTTAAGATCCTGGTTAACTTCGCCGATGGAGGCGAACTGATAGATCTCATTGTTGCAGCCAATGGTGGTATGACCATTCACGACAACGTGAGATTTCAGTACTGTACCCTCACCAATTTCGACATGGGGTCCAACAATACAAAACGGGCCAATGTGGACGTTTGCGCCAATGATGGCACCCGTTTCCACAATGGCGGTAGGATGAATAAAGGCGGATTTATCAATCACGTATCAGGCCTCCCGGCTACGCGCACACATCATTGTCGCTTCGCAAACAACTTTGCCGTCAACCATAGCTACGCCTTTGAAGCGAGTCAGGCCGCGACGCGTTTTTTCAAAAGTGACTTCCATGATCATTTGATCACCAGGCACGACCGGACGCTTGAAGCGCGCTTCATCGATACCCGCGAAGTAATAGAGTTCACCCGGCTCCAGTTTACCTACGCTTTTAAACGCCAGAATACCGGTAGCCTGTGCCATCGCTTCCAGGATCAACACACCCGGGAAGATAGGTTTACCAGGGAAGTGCCCCTGGAAGAATGGCTCGTTAACGGAGACATTTTTCACTGCGCGCAGAAAACGACCTTCTTCAAAATCCAGCACACGGTCTACCAGTAAAAACGGGTAGCGGTGCGGCAGAAGTTCTAAAATCTCTTCAATATGCAGAGTATGAGTGTCAGTAGTCAAAATACTCTTCCTGTCAAATGTACTAAGTAGCAATAATAACACGGCCTGCCGGTTTATAAACAAAGCCGACAGGCCGGGAAATTTAGCGTTAAACGGATGAACGCTTAGTCTTGTTGATCGATTTTGCGCTCAATCGCTTTGAGTCGCTTGCTCATATCATCAATATTCATCACCAGTGCAGCTGTTTTACGCCATACCTTGTTCGGTTGCAGCGGGATACCGGAGGAATAAACGCCGGGCTCAGTGATGGGACGCATCACCATACCCATCCCCGTCACCGTGACTTTGTCGCATATTTCCATATGGCCATTGATCACGCTGGCACCGCCTATCATGCAGTAACGGCCTATTTTCAGGCTGCCTGCCATGATAACACCACCCGCAACTGCGGTATTGTCGCCAATCACAACGTTATGTGCAATCTGGCACTGGTTGTCTATGATAACACCGTTACCAATAATGGTGTCGTCAAGTGCACCACGGTCAATGGTTGTGCAAGCGCCGATCTCAACGCGATCGCCGATAATCACGCGACCCAGCTGCGGGATCTTAACCCAGTTACCCCGATCGTTGGCGTAACCGAATCCGTCAGAACCAATCACCGTGCTGGACTGTACGAGGCAATTCTCGCCAATCTCAACCTCATGGTAGACAGAAACATTGGCCCACAGACGAGTCCCTGCGCCAATTTTCGTATTTTTTCCAACAAAGCAGCCTGGCCCAATCACCACGTTATCACCCAGCACAACGCCGGATTCGATAACGGCGTTTGCGCCGACTGCCACGTTGTTACCCAGCTGAGCCGTTGAATCAATCGCAGCGCTGGCTGCAATGTTCTGCGCCGGCTGCGGCGTGGTATCAAGAATTTGGGCCATGCGTGCATAGGTCAGGTAGGGATTTTTCACTACCAGTGCAGCGTTAGTGGCAAACGGAAGATCGTCCTGCGTCAGAACAACGGCAGACGCCTGGCACTGAGCCAGGTGTTCACGGTACTTAGGGCTTACCATGAAGGTAATAGTGCCTGCTTTAGCAGATTGCATGGACGCAACAGCGGTGATGACGATATCGCCATCACCGTGTAATTCTGCATCCAACTGCTGAGCTAAAT
This sequence comes from Enterobacter cloacae complex sp. SYL001, assembly GCF_049237025.1. NCBI lineage: Bacteria > Pseudomonadati > Pseudomonadota > Gammaproteobacteria > Enterobacterales > Enterobacteriaceae > Enterobacter > Enterobacter cloacae complex sp. SYL001. Next base: position 21,545 of record NZ_JBMKJI010000003.1, read on the forward strand.
CAGCCAGTCGAATTGAAGGCATTACTTATTTAACCTGTTTCAGAACATCAGCGGTGATGTCTTTAACATCGCTGCTGTTGAATGCAACGGCGTTCGCATCAACAACCAGATCGATGCTCTGATCGGCTGCTACTGCTTTAACGGCAGACTGAATACGCGTCACCAGCTTGCCACGCTCTTCGTTAGAACGACGCTGACGATCCTGCTCGAAAGCCTGCGCTTTCTGAGAGAAGGTCTGGCGCTGAGACATGACGTCTTTTTCCAGTTTGCTGCGCTCGCTCGCTTTCATGGTAGAACCATCACGCTGTAAACGCTGCATCTTGGACTGAAGATCACCTTCCATACGTTGCAGTTCGCTCGCACGGCCTTTGAATTCGTTTTCCAGCGTTGCAGAAACGCCCGTTTTCTGTGCAACCTGCTGGAACAAATTACCCATGTTGACGATTGCAATTTTGTCCGCTGCCTGAGCAGAAGTTGCCATCGCTAAACCGAGACCTGCAGCTAATAACCACTTTTTCACAATTAACTCCTTACCATCCCATTGGCACCCGAGGGGTGCCGTTCTTTGCGTGGCAAGGCGACCGTTTTACCGATCGCCGGTTGTCAGCGCTACACTGCCAACGCATTCCATTGCAGCGGATTATTACCAGGTTTTACCAATGTTAAACTGGAACTGCTCCGCTTTGTCTCCATCGTATTTCTTGAACGGCTGGGCGTAGGAGAAGACCAACGGCCCCAGCGGTGACATCCATTGTAATGCGATACCTGCGGACATGCGAATGTTGCCCGGATCGCTGTAGTCCGGAACGCCCGCTGCACGCATCTGGGCGGTATTCTCCCAGTTGGTATCCCACACCGTACCTGCATCCATAAAGAAGGAGGTACGGACAGAGTTCGCGTACTTATCACTGATAAACGGCGTCGGCGTGATGAACTCGAGGCTCGCCACGGCCATGGCGTTACCGCCTACCGCATCATCAGAGCTACAGACTTGTTTTGAATCGCGGCTTGCGCAGTTATCTTCGTCATTACCGCCGTAGTAAACCGCTTTCGGACCAATGTTATTGGACTGGAAGCCACGAACGGTGCTTGAACCACCGGCGTAGAAGTTCTCATAGAACGGCAGCTCTTTGCTTCCGATACCGTCACCATAGCCCCAGCGGGTACGACCCAGTACGACCCACTTGTGGTCGTCATCAATTGGGAAGTAGGACGCCGTATCCAGCGTGACCTTGTAGAACTCGTTATCCGAGCCCGGGATCGTCACCTTACCGTTCAGGTTAACGCGTGAACCTTCCGTCGGGAAGTAGCCACGGTCAAGACGGTTGTAGGTCCAACCGTAGTTGAAGGTGAAGTCATCCGCGGCGAAACCGTTGTCATCGCTGGACGTACTTGCAGACTGACCGATGGAGTCCAGGTAACGCCACATCGCCACCTGCGGTTGCATGTTAGACAGGTCGTTATGCACGTACCCTAAACCTGCACGCAGGGTGTTGTATTCGTTAACCGGGAAGCCGAGCGTACCATCCAGACCGTAACTCTTGTTGGTATACGAGGAGAGGTCCGCGTCGTCCGCTTTAAAGTCGTTATAGAAGATACGACCACCCAGGCTTACACCGTCCACGGTGAAGTATGGGTTGGTAACGGAGAACTCAGAGTAGGTCTGGTAGTCGTTTTTCGTCCCGTTGATACCGACAGAGTAACCCGTACCCAGCCAGTTATCCTGCTGAACGCCGACCTGGAAGCTCACGCCACTTTCAGTACCGTAACCAATACCGAAGTTGAAACTACCGGTATTACGTTCTTTAACTTTATAAACAACATCCACCTGATCCGGACGACCTGGTACACGCTGAGTATCGGTATCGACCGTTTCGAAGTAGCCCAGACGGTTCAGACGCTCTTTACCCTGGTCGACCAGATCGCTTCCCAGCCATGCCCCTTCCATCTGGCGCATTTCACGGCGCAGAACGGAGTCTTTAGAGGTATCGTTACCTTCGAAGCGGATTTTACGCACGTAGAAACGGTTGCCCGCATCAACGTTAACGTGAAGCTTAACAGTCTTATCCGCGTCGTTAATTTCCGGCTGCGTTTGCACACGCGGATACGCATAACCATAACGGCCGAGCAGCTTCTTAATGCTGTCTTCCATTTTGGTGACTTTAGATCCGCTATAAAGATCGCCCGGCTGAATTTTGGTCAGAGATTCAATTTCAGCAGAATGTCCTGCCAGGTTGCCGCTGACTTCAACACCTGAAAGCGTGTATTTATCGCCTTCTGTGATGTTAACGGTAATGTAGATACCTTTCTTGTCCGGAGTCAGACTCACCTGAGTTGAATCGATGTTGAAACGGGCGTAACCGCGATCCAGATAGTAGCTGCGCAGGGTTTCAAGGTCACCCGCCAGTTTCTGTTTCTGGTATTTACGATCGCCTACCACGTTCCACCACGGCACTTCGTCACGCAGTTGGAAGTTGGAGATCAATTCGTCGGTGCTGAACGCGTGGTTACCCACGATGTTGATCTGCTGGATCTTCGCAGAAACACCTTCCTGGAAGACCAGTTTCAGGTCAACACGGTTACGTGGCAGCGGTGTAACAACCGCTTTAACGCTCGCGCTGTATTTACCGACGCTGTAATAGAAATCTTCCAGACCTTTTTCAATGTCTGCAAGGGTTGTGCGGTCCAGAGATTCCCCCACACGAACACCCGATGCCTCAAGGTTCTGCTTGAGCATGTCATCTTTCACCGACTTGTTGCCGGAGAAAGTGATGCTGGCAATCGTTGGACGTTCTTTTACCTGAACCACCAGCGTATCACCATCGCGCAGGACGCGGACGTCCTCAAAGTTGCCAGTGGCAAACAGAGCACGGATGGTGTTACTGATATCTTCATCATTAACCGTATCGCCGGGGCGCACAGGCATACTGAGGAGGGCCGCACCAACGGCGACACGCTGAAGGCCTTCGAAATGAATATCTTTCACTACGAACCCGTCAGCACCGTATACGGTCGCGCTGCTAAACAGCAGCGACGCTATGAGCAACTTTTTCATCGCCATCGTTATTATGCGTTCTTCCTAACTAACTCTCTTACAACCGAGAGAAATCATTGAAAAGTGCAAGCCCCATTAACAGCACCAGCAAAATCGAGCCAATGCGATAACTAAAGTCTTGAACTCGCTCGGATACCGGTCCGCCTTTTAGCTTTTCAATCGCTAAAAACAGCAGATGGCCCCCATCTAATACGGGAAGCGGGAACAGGTTGATTATCCCCAGGTTCACGCTAATCAGCGCAAGGAACATGAGATAGTAAATCACCCCGAACTCCGCTGACATCCCAGCCCCCTGAGCAATCGAAATTGGCCCACTGAGGTTGTTCAGTTTCACATCACCGGTTATCAATTTCCCCAACATGTTGACCGTAAGCTTCATCAGCTGCCATGTTTTATCCGTGGCCTCAACGATGGCGCTAAACGGCCCATACTGGCGTATTGTCTTGTACTCATCTGGCAGTGGGATCACTTTCGGCACAACGCCGGCAAACCCTTCCGCCTTACCGCCGCCCGATTTGGTATCCGGGGTGAGGGTCAGTGAGAGCGAACTCCCCTGCCTTTCCACTTCCAGCGCGAGCGGCTTGCCTGGATTATCGCGCACCAGAGTAACAAAGGTCATCCATTGTGTTAATGGCTGACCATCGACTTTAACGATCCTGTCACCCGCTTGTAAACCTGCTTTACTCGCTGCCGAATTAGACTGTACTTCGGCTAACACCGGCTCGATCTGCGCGCTGCGCGGGCGAATCCCCAGTGTAGTGACTGGATCCTCTTTGTCTGGCTCAAAGCGCCAGTGGCGTAAATCCAGCACTTTTTCCTGCCGCTGGTCGGAACCAAAAGGCGATACGCTGACGGTTGTCTGCTCATCACCGATTTTCGCAACCAGTTGTAACCTCACGGCATCCCAATCAGGGGTTTCGATACCATCAATCGCTTTAAGTTCCATTCCCGGTGTAATTTGCGCCGTTGCCGCAATGGAACCCGTGGTGATTTCACCCACAACCGGGCGTACGCCAGGCACGCCGATAATAAACACCAGCCAGTAGGCGAAGATAGCGAAGATGAAATTGGCTACCGGTCCGGCAGCGATGATGGCAGCACGTTGGCCAACAGTTTTATTGTTGAACGCGCTATGTCGAAGTTCCGGGGCGACAGGCTCAACGCGTTCGTCGAGCATTTTGACATAGCCGCCCAGGGGGATCAGAGCAATGACAAACTCGGTGCCATGCTTATCGGTGCGCTTCCAGAGCGATTTGCCAAAGCCAATCGAGAATCGCTCTACCCGCACACCACAGCGCCGGGCAACCCAGAAATGGCCAAATTCATGCACGGTAATCAGTACACCCAATGCAACAATGAACGCCGCCAGATTCCAGAGAATGCTCAGCATAAAACCTTCCGTTATATCGTCCCAAACACCAGTAAAAGCAGGCAAGCAAATACGGGAACAGCCGCGGTAAGGCTGTCAATGCGATCCAGTATTCCGCCATGTCCTGGAATCAGGTGACCACTGTCCTTAATCCCTGCTTCACGCTTAAACATGCTCTCGGTTAAATCACCCAGTACCGATGCCAGCGCCGCGAAAATCGAACATACCAGCAGCGTGGAGGGGGCAACCTCAAGATTCGCCCAGACGCCATAGCCCCAGGAGATAATCGCTGCCGTAAACAGGCCGCCGATGAAACCTTGCCAGGTTTTGCCCGGAGAAACCTTGGGCGCCAGTTTATGTTTGCCAAACAGTTTACCAAACATATAGGCTCCGGAGTCAGCCCCCCAGACGAGAATCATCACATAAAGCAGCCATATTGCGCCGCTGTAATGGTTTTCGTCATAGTGCCAGGCGCGCAGCGCAACCATACCCCAGAAGAACGGAACAATCGTGAGCAGACCAAAAATAAGGCGCAACACTTTAGAGTTACGCCAGATCGCCGCAGAGCCCGGGTAGAAAAGCACTAAAACAAGCGCAGCAATCCACCAGGCCAGCGATATCCATAAGGATCCGGCAACCAGCGGCTGGTGAACATCGTGATGATATTCAGGCAAGGTATACAGCATCAGGGCCAGTAAAAAACCACAGAGTACCGCCAGCCATACCCGCTGAGTGCGCGAGGTAAAGCCGCTAAGCTGCCCCCATTCCCACGCGGCGAGCATACACACCACCAGCGTAACAATAGCGAATCCCACCGGAGGCAGTAAAAACAGCGCTGCGATAACGACGGGTATTAATACAAAAGCGGAAATCAGGCGATACTTCAGCAAAAGCTACCCCCATCAGGCGTTATCGCCACCAGGCTCGGTGCCGCCGAAACGACGCTCTCGATTGGCAAAGGCATGCAGCGCACCTTCAAAGTCTTGTTCATCAAAATCTGGCCAAAGAACATCCGTAAAGTAAAGTTCAGCGTAGGCAATTTGCCACAGCAAAAAGTTACTTATGCGATGCTCCCCCCCTGTCCTTATAACCAAATCCACGGGAGCCAGTTCATTCATGCAGATTTGCTGACTCAGCGCCTCTTCATCAATCTGGTCGGGTCTTAACAGACCTTCCTGAACCTGCTCAGCCAAATGCCGAACCCCCTGGATAATATCCCAGCGTCCGCCGTAATTCGCCGCGATATTGAGCGTCAGGCCGGTATTATTTTCCGTCAGCGCTTCAGCTTTGCGAATCCGTTCCTGCAAACGTGAGTTAAAACGACTGGTTTCGCCAATAATACGCAAGCGGACGTTGTGGCGGTGCAGGCTTTTTACTTCACTATCGAGCGCCCACACGAACAGTTCCATCAACGCAGTCACTTCTTGCGCAGGTCGATTCCAGTTTTCACTGCTAAAAGCATAGAGCGTTAACGCATCAATGCCGTTATTGGCGGCAAAAGAAACGGCGCGGCGAACAGATTTCGCCCCGGCTTTATGCCCAAAGGCTCGTATCTTCCCTTGTCTTTTCGCCCAGCGGCCATTGCCATCCATGATGATTGCAACATGGCGACAGCCATGTGCTGGCAAGTTTTCGCTTATTGGTTGATTCGCAGACAACATAACGCGTTTTTAGTCCCTGAAAGGATTTAACGGTACACAGGAATACTGAAGCCTATACATAAAAAAGCCGTGTCATACCACGGCTTACCTGACCACTTAAAGCCAAATACCTGCGATCAGGTGGCGCAGACTATATCACTGAAGCCCAACGCTAACAAATAGCACGACGACTAGTGCTTGCTTTATCACCAGCTTGCGAGACGTGTCACCTGTTTACGCGCAACAATACGTGCCTGTTCATCCACGGCCAGCACCTCTTCCACACTCTGCGGCTCACGCAAATCCATCATCTCCAGCACGGATAAATTCAACGCGGCGATATCAGTAAAGCGGATCTGCTGATTCAGGAATGCTTCGACGGTCACTTCATTGGCTGCATTAAGCGCCGTTGTCGCCGCCTGCCCCTGATCGAAGGCCGTCATCGCCAGTTTCAGGCAGGGATAACGGTCGTAATCAGGCTCGCTAAACGTCAGTGAACTCAGCTTGCAAAAATCGAGAGGCTTAACGCCCGATATTACGCGGTTTGGCCACGCCATCGTATGAGCAATAGGCGTACGCATATCCGGCTCGCCCAACTGGGCCAGCACGCTGCCGTCCTGATAGCGCACCATAGAGTGAATCACCGACTGCGGGTGGATCAGCACTTCCATCTGTTTCGCCGACGCATTGAACAGCCAGCGAGCTTCAATGTATTCCAGACCTTTATTCATCATGGTGGCCGAATCGACGGAGATCTTACGCCCCATTGACCAATTCGGATGACGACACGCCTGATCCGGCGTCATTGCGCTCAATTCAGACAGTGGCGTTTCACGGAACGGGCCACCAGACCCGGTAAGCAGAATCGACACAACGCCATTCTGCTCCAGGTCAGCGTACCCCAGGTTTTGTTGAAAAGGTTGGGGTAAACTCTGAAAAATCGCGTTGTGCTCGCTATCGACCGGCAAAAGACGCGCCCCACGCTGTTTTACCGCCTCCATAAAAAGGCGTCCGCAGGTGACCAGCGACTCTTTATTTGCAAGCAGAACATCTTTTCCCGCATCAATAGCGGCAAGCGTCGGCAGAAGACCCGCCGCCCCGACGATTGCCGCCATTACCTGATCAACTTCATCAAGCGAGGCCATATCGCAAGCCGCCTGTTGCCCGCTGAGCACTTCGGTACGACAGCCCTTCTCCTGCAACAGCGCTTTCACCTGGCGGGCGCTCTCTTCATCATCCATCACCGCAAAACGAGGGGTAAACTCCATGCACTGTTCGACCATTCGCTGCACGTTTTTTCCGGCCACAAGTGCGGTCACGGTGTAGCTGTCGGGATTATGACGTACGACGTCGAGAGTGCTGCAACCGATAGAGCCGGTCGAGCCGAGGAGAGTGAGATGCTTCATGAGATGCCCAAAAGTTAGACCAGATAAAAGCAAAACGCCGCCAGCAAGACTCAATGTCCTTCTGAACGGCGTTTATCAGTGTATAGCGAAAATCAGAACTGCATCAGTTCCGCTTCTTTTTCTGCCAGCGCCGCATCAATTTTCTTGATCGCCGCGTCGGTCATTTTCTGAATGTCGTCCTGAGAGCGACGATCGTCGTCTTCGCTGATCTCTTTTTCTTTCAGCAGGGCTTTCACTTTATCGTTCGCATCGCGACGCACGTTACGCACGGAAACGCGACCCTGCTCTGCTTCACCGCGAACGACTTTGATCAAATCTTTACGACGCTCTTCCGTCAGCGGAGGCAGTGGAACACGAATATCCGCGCCCGCTGAGCTTGGGTTCAGGCCCAGGTCAGATGCCATGATCGCTTTTTCAACGGCCGGGCTCATTGAGCGATCGAACACGTTGATTTTCAGGGTACGGGTATCTTCTACCGTCACGCTCGCCAGTTGACGCAGTGGCGTAGGCGTACCGTAGTATTCTACGATGATGCCATCCAGCAGGCTTGGGGAAGCACGGCCAGTACGGATTTTGCTGATTTGGTTTTTGAACGCTTCTACGCATTTGTCCATGCGTACTTCAGCATCTTTTCTGATGTCGTTAATCACGATACGAATCCTTGAAAACTTGTCTCAGGCAGACTATCCGCCAGCACAGCGCTACAGGTGTGCTAAGTATAGTCGCGTTTAATTCATGACAGCGCCAAAGGCGCGTCCAGGTAAGATACCACTACAAAGTAAAGCGGAATCTTACCTGTATTTATCGCCGACGGAAATTATTCCGTGATCAAAGTGCCTTCTTTTTCGCCCATCACGACGCGACGCAGCGCGCCAGGCTTGTTCATGTTGAAAACACGGATCGGCAGTTTATGGTCGCGAGCCAGCGTGAAGGCGGCAAGATCCATCACTTTCAGCTCTTTATCCAGCACTTCGCTGTAGCTCAGCTGATCGTACATGGTCGCTGAAGGATCTTTTGCCGGGTCGGCAGTAAACACGCCATCTACTTTGGTCGCTTTCAGCACCACATCGGCTTCGATTTCGATACCGCGCAGGCAGGCTGCGGAATCGGTGGTAAAGAACGGGTTACCCGTACCGGCGGAGAGGATCACCACGCGGTTGTTGCGCAGCAGGCTGATAGCCTCTGCCCAGCTGTAGTTATCGCATACGCCATTCAAAGGAATAGCGGACATCAGGCGAGCGTTCACATAGGCGCGATGAAGCGCATCACGCATCGCCAGGCCATTCATCACGGTTGCCAGCATCCCCATGTGGTCGCCCACTACGCGGTTCATCCCCGCTTTCGCCAGACCAGCACCACGGAAAAGGTTGCCACCGCCAATGACCACGCCAACCTGAATACCCAGTTCGACCAGTTCTTTGATTTCCTGTGCCATGCGATCAAGGATGCTTGCGTCAATACCGAAGCCTTCCGATCCTTGCAGCGCTTCGCCACTCAGCTTAAGCAGAATGCGTTTGTACACGGGTTTTGCATTGGTAGCCATGTTTCTTTCCTGAGACTGTCAACGATTAAGATGGGGTTAATTCTGGCGACATGATATGTCGCAAATCAGCACAGCGATACTGGAGCCTGTCTGATTTCGTGAGACGGGTGACAAAAAGAAGCCGCCCTCAGGCGGCTCCTTTTCAATCATTAAGACTGCTTGGACATGGCAGCAACTTCTGCTGCGAAGTCAGTCTCAACTTTCTCGATGCCTTCGCCCACTTCGAAGCGGATGAAGCCAGTCACGTCAGCGTTGTGCTCTTTCAGCAGCTGAGCAACAGACTTGCTTGGATCCATTACGAAAGGCTGGCCAGTCAGAGAAACTTCGCCGGTGAATTTCTTCATGCGGCCTTCAACCATTTTCTCTGCGATTTCTTTTGGCTTACCAGACTGCATCGCGATGTCCAGCTGAACCTGGTACTCTTTCTCTACCACTTCAGCAGACACGTCTTCTGGCTTAACGAATTCTGGTTTGCTTGCAGCGATGTGCATTGCCAGCTGTTTAACCAGCTCTTCGTCAGCGCCTTTAGCCGCAACCAGAACACCGATACGCGCGCCGTGCTGGTAAGAGCCCAGAACATCGCCTTCCAGGGAAGATACGCGACGGATGTTGATGTTCTCACCGATTTTAGCAACCAGCGCAACACGCTCTTCTTCGAACTGTGCTTTCAGCACTTCAACGTCAGTGATTTTGCCTGCAACCGCTGCGTCCAGAACTTTGTTAGCAAATGCCTGGAAACCAGCATCTTTAGCAACGAAGTCAGTCTGGCAGTTAACTTCCAGAATGATGCCGTAGTTGCCGTCGATTTTGGTGATGATCACGCCGTCAGCAGCAACGTTGCCTGCTTTCTTAGCTGCTTTGATCGCACCGGATTTACGCATGTTTTCGATTGCCAGCTCGATGTCGCCGTTCGCTTCGGTCAGCGCTTTTTTGCAATCCATCATGCCTGCGCCAGTACGCTCACGCAGCTCTTTTACCAGGGATGCGGTAATTTCAGCCATTCTTAAATCCTCGGGAGATGTGAACTGCCCGGCCGGGAGCCAAACAGTATAAATTGAAAAAAGGGGCCGATAATGGGCCCCTATTCATACACGGTACTAATAAGGGGTAAAACCTTATTATTCAGCTTCTACGAAGCTTTCTTCCGCCTGAGAAGCCAGATCCTGGGAACGGCCTTCACGAACGGTAGCAGCTACAGCGCTCAGGTACAGGCTAACAGCACGGATTGCGTCGTCGTTACCCGGGATAACGAAGTCAACACCGTCCGGATCGGAGTTGGTATCAACGATAGCGAATACCGGGATACCCAGGTTGTTAGCTTCTTTGATTGCGATGTGCTCGTGGTCTGCATCGATTACGAACAGCGCGTCTGGCAGGCCGCCCATATCTTTGATACCGCCCAGGCTGTTTTCCAGCTTGTCCAGTTCACGAGTGCGCATCAGCGCTTCTTTTTTAGTCAGCTTATCGAAAGTACCGTCCTGAGACTGGGTTTCCAGATCTTTCAGGCGCTTGATGGACTGACGAACAGTTTTCCAGTTGGTCAGCATGCCGCCCAACCAGCGATGGTTCACGAAGAACTGGTCGCAGCTGTTAGCAGCATCTTTCACAGCTTCGCTTGCAGCGCGCTTAGTACCAACGAACAGAATCTTACCTTTACGGGAAGAGATCTTGCTCAGCTCAGCCAGGGCTTCGTTGAACATTGGTACAGTCTTCTCAAGGTTGATGATGTGAACTTTGTTACGTGCGCCGAAGATGAAAGGCTTCATTTTCGGGTTCCAGTAACGGGTCTGGTGACCGAAGTGAACACCAGCCTTGAGCATGTCGCGCATGGAAACAGTTGCCATGTTTAAAACCTCTATATTGAAAGTTGGGGTTATGCCTCCACGTATCCCATATTACCGACCCCGAAGGGCACCCCGGAATATGTGCCGATACGTGTGTGTTGTTACACAAAGTGAGATTTGTCGCTCCCGTCCAGCCTGTGTATCTGAGATGGATCGGAAGTCCGGCGCGCTTTATATCACAAAACACGGCCAGAAACCAATAATTGTTGGCGGAGTGTGCTGTTAATGATTCTCAATTTGGCACGGGGTGCGCCTGACTGATACCATTGACAACACTTACACTAGTATTGTCGAAAAAATCGACACCGATGGACAGATTACATGGCTATCTCTATTAAGACACCTGAAGAAATTGAAAAGATGCGCGTCGCCGGTCGTCTGGCCGCTGACGTGCTTGAAATGATCGAACCGTTTGTGAAACCGGGCGTCAGCACCGGCGAACTGGATCGCATCTGTAACGACTATATCGTCAACGAGCAGCACGCGGTCTCCGCCTGCCTTGGCTATCACGGTTTTCCAAAATCCGTCTGCATCTCTATTAATGAAGTGGTTTGCCACGGCATTCCGGATGACGAGAAGCTGCTGAAAGATGGCGATATCGTCAACATCGACGTGACCGTCATTAAAGACGACTACCACGGTGACACCTCTAAGATGTTCATCGTTGGCAAGCCAACGATTCTGGGCGAGCGCCTGTGTAAAGTCACCCAGGACAGCCTCTACCTGGCGCTGAAAATGGTGAAGCCAGGCATCCGCCTGCGCACCATCGGCGCCGCAATCCAGAAGTTTGTGGAAGCGGAAGGTTTCTCCGTGGTGCGTGAATATTGCGGTCACGGTATTGGTCGTGTGTTCCATGAAGAACCGCAAGTTCTGCACTATGATGCAGACGACGGTGGCGTAGTGCTGCAAAAAGGCATGACCTTCACTATTGAGCCAATGGTCAACGCGGGCGATTACCGCATCCGTACCATGAAAGATGGCTGGACGGTAAAAACCAAAGACAGAAGCTTGTCTGCCCAGTACGAGCATACTATTGTGGTTACAGACAACGGCTGCGAAATTATGACGTTGCGCAAGGATGACACCATCCCGGCGATACTGACGAACATTGAGTGATAAGAAGCCGGCGAATGCCGGCTTTTTTAATGGCGATAGCTTTTTCTTATGGGTGGCGCACGATGAGTAATCTCTTACCCGAACAGTATGCTAACACAGCACTTCCCACCCTCCCCGACCAGCCTGATAACCCGGGCGTCTGGCCACCGCATGAGCTGACCTGCGCGCATATCAAATCCCATATGGCGGTTTTCCATCGCTGGCTGGGTAGCGCATTTGATGCAGGCGTCTCAGCCGAACAGCTCATTGAAGCGCGCACCGAATTTATCGATCAGCTCCTGCAACGTCTGTGGATCGACTACGGTTTCGGGCAGGTGAGCGACGTCGCGCTGGTTGCTGTCGGCGGATATGGCCGGGGTGAACTGCATCCGCTCTCTGATATCGACCTGCTAATCTTAAGCCGTAAAAAACTGCCGGACGATCGGGCGCAGAAAATCGGTGAGCTGTTGACCCTGCTCTGGGACGTGAAGCTGGAAGTGGGTCACAGCGTGCGCACGCTGGAAGAGTGTCTGCTGGAAGGGTTATCTGACCTGACCGTCGCCACCAATTTAATTGAAACCCGCCTGCTGATTGGCGACGTGGCGCTGTTCCTCGAACTGCAAAAGCACATCTTTAGCGACGGCTTCTGGCCTTCAGAAAAATTCTTCGCCGCGAAAGTCGAAGAACAAAACCAGCGCCACCAGCGCTATCACGGCACCAGCTATAATCTCGAACCGGATATTAAAAGCAGCCCCGGTGGCCTGCGCGATATCCACACGCTGCAATGGGTCGCCCGTCGCCATTTTGGGGCCACCTCGCTGGACGAAATGGTCGGTTTTGGTTTTCTGACCGAAGCCGAACGTAACGAACTCAACGAGTGCCTGCATCTGCTCTGGCGCATCCGTTTTGCGCTGCACCTGGAGGTCACCCGCTACGATAACCGCCTGCTGTTTGACCGGCAGCTTAGCGTGGCGCAGCGCCTGAATTACCAGGGCGAGGGCAACGAGCCGGTCGAGCAAATGATGAAGGATTTCTTCCGCGTCACTCGCCGCGTCTCTGAGCTGAACCAGATGCTGTTACAGCTGTTCGATGAGGCGATCCTCGCGCTGACGGCAGACGAAAAACCGCGTCCGATTGATGACGAATTTCAGCTGCGCGGCACGCTGATCGATCTTCGCGACGAAACGCTATTCATCCGCGAACCGGAAGCGATCCTGCGAATGTTCTATACCATGGTGCGCAACAGCACGATCACCGGGATCTACTCCACCACCCTTCGCCATTTACGCCACGCGCGGCGTCATCTGAAGCAGCCGCTGTGTTACATCCCGGAGGCGCGCTCGCTATTCCTGAGCATGCTTCGTCATCCGGGCGCCGTCAGCCGCGGTCTGCTGCCGATGCACCGACACAGTGTATTGTGGGCCTATATGCCACAGTGGTCGCATATTGTCGGGCAGATGCAGTTCGACCTGTTTCACGCCTATACGGTGGATGAGCACACGATCCGCGTCATGCTGAAGCTGGAAAGTTTTGCCAGAGAAGAGACGCGATCCCGCCATCCGCTGTGCGTTGATTTGTGGCCGCGCCTCTCTCACCCCGAACTGATCCTGATCGCCGCCCTGTTCCATGATATCGCCAAAGGTCGCGGCGGCGACCACTCCGTACTCGGTGCCCAGGACGTGCTGAAATTTGCCGAGCTGCACGGCCTGAACTCACGTGAGACGCAGCTTATTGCCTGGCTGGTTCGCCATCATCTGCTGATGTCGGTTACCGCTCAGCGTCGTGATATTCAGGATCCGGAAGTGATCAAACAGTTCGCCGAGGAAGTGCAAACGGAGAACCGCCTGCGCTACCTGGTCTGCCTGACGGTAGCCGATATCTGCGCTACCAACGAAACCCTGTGGAACAGCTGGAAGCAGAGCCTGCTGCGCGAACTGTACTTCGCCACCGAAAAACAGCTGCGTCGCGGGATGCAGAACACCCCGGATATGCGCGAGCGCGTGCGCCACCACCAGTTGCAGGCGCTTGCCCTGTTGCGCATGGATAACATTAACGAAGAGGCACTACATCAGATTTGGGCGCGCTGTCGCGCCAACTACTTTGTGCGCCACAGCCCAAACCAGCTTGCCTGGCACGCCCGGCATCTGCTGAAGCACGACCTGACGAAACCAATGATTCTGCTCAGCCCGCAGGCCACGCGTGGCGGGACGGAGATCTTTATCTGGAGCCCGGACCGGCCTTATTTGTTTGCGGCGGTCTGCGCCGAACTGGACAGGCGTAACCTGAGCGTTCACGACGCGCAGATTTTTACCACCCGCGACGGCATGGCGATGGACACCTTTATTGTACTGGAGCCGGATGGCAGCCCGCTGTCGTCGGACAGGCATGAGGGGATACGCTTTGGCCTCGAGCAGGCGATTACGCAGCGCAGCTGGCAACCTCCGCAGCCGCGACGTCAGCCAGCAAAACTGCGCCACTTTACCGTCGATACCGAGGTCAATTTCCTGCCGACCCATACCGACCGTAAATCGTTCCTTGAGCTGATTGCGCTCGACCAGCCAGGGCTGCTCGCCCGCGTCGGCCAGGTTTTTGCCGATCTGGGAATTTCGCTTCACGGCGCCCGAATTACAACCATTGGCGAACGAGTAGAAGATTTATTTATAATCGCGACGGCCGACCGGCGTGCCCTTAATAATGACCTGCAACTTGAAGTGCAACAACGGTTGACAGCAGCCCTCAATCCAAACGATAAAGGGTGACGTGTTTTTTAGTGAAATGGAAAGAGTAAACAATGCAGCAGTTACAGAACGTTATTGAGTCCGCTTTTGAGCGTCGCGCCGACATCACTCCGGCAAATGTGGATACCGTGACCCGTGAAGCGGTAAACCAGGTTATTTCCCTGCTGGATTCCGGCGCGCTGCGCGTGGCAGAAAAAATCGACGGTCAGTGGGTTACTCATCAATGGCTGAAGAAAGCTGTGCTGCTCTCTTTCCGTATCAACGATAACCAGGTTATCGACGGAGCAGAAAGCCGCTACTTCGATAAAGTGCCAATGAAATTTGCGGATTACGACGAAGCGCGCTTCCAGAAAGAGGGCTTCCGCGTAGTACCACCCGCAGCCGTTCGTCAGGGTGCATACATCGCACGCAACACCGTGCTGATGCCATCCTACGTGAACATCGGCGCCTACGTTGACGAAGGCACCATGGTGGACACCTGGGCTACCGTCGGCTCCTGCGCGCAGATCGGTAAAAATGTTCACCTGTCCGGCGGCGTCGGCATTGGTGGCGTTCTGGAGCCACTTCAGGCTAACCCAACCATCATCGAAGACAACTGCTTCATCGGCGCACGTTCCGAAGTGGTTGAAGGCGTGATCGTCGAAGAAGGTTCTGTGATCTCCATGGGCGTGTACATTGGCCAGAGCACCCGTATTTACGATCGCGAAACCGGTGAAATTCACTACGGCCGCGTTCCAGCCGGTTCCGTTGTGGTTTCCGGCAACCTGCCGTCTAAAGATGGCAAATACAGCCTGTACTGCGCGGTCATCGTGAAAAAAGTGGATGCGAAAACGCGCGGTAAAGTGGGCATCAATGAACTGCTGCGCACCATCGATTAATCGGGTATAACAAAAAGCGGGGGCAACCCCGCTTTTTTTATATCCGAAGGTGGCGAAAATAGATTTTTTCGTTAATTATTCATAGGTTATGTTGAGATCAAGGGTACCGCTATGTACGATAATCTGAAAAGTCTGGGCATTACCAATCCTGATGAAATTGATCGTTATAGTCTCCGCCAGGAAGCCAATAACGATATTTTGAAAATCTATTTTCACAAGGACAAAGGAGAGTTCTTCGCCAAAAGCGTGAAATTTAAATACCCACGCCAGCGTAAGACCGTTGTCGCTGACGGTATCGGTCAGGGATATAAAGAAGTACAGGAAATCAGCCCTAACCTGCGCTACGTTATCGACGAACTCGATCAAATCTGCCAGCGCGATCGCAGCGAAGTCGATCTGAAACGTAAGATCCTTGACGACCTGCGTCACCTGGAAAGTGTTGTTACCCATAAGATCAGCGAAATTGAAGCTGATCTTGAGAAATTGACGCGTAACAAATGAGCCGTTTTATTGCCCGGTGGCGCTTCGCTTACCGGGCCTACGAACGCATGTAGGCCGGGTAAGGCGAAGCCGCCACGCGGCAAACAGCATCATCTTTGTTCATCCAGCTGCAACGCCACATACAGCAGTAGCCGGTCGTCAAAATTCCCTAAATCCAGCCCCGTCAGTTCCGAGATCCGGTTTAACCTATACTCCAGCGTATTACGGTGAATAAACAGCGCTTTTGACGTTGCCAGCGGCTGCACGTTATGCCGGAACCACGCCTGCAACGTGCGGCGCAGCAGCCCGTTGTTGTCCATCGCTTTCAGACGCACAAGCGGGCGCGCCAGCTCGTTGGCCTGCCAGCCACCGCGCAGGCTGTCGAGCAGAACCGGCAGCATCAGATCCTGATAGAAATAACTGCGGCTCTCCGGCATGCGCTGTTTACCCACCATCATGGTAGTGCGCGCCGTTCGCCATGAACGGGCGATACTTCCCGGCCCGGTAAAGTAATTTCCCAGCGCGACGCGAAAACGGAGCTGTCCGTTCTCCTTCATGCGCTCGATGAGCAGCTCAACGCGGCGACGATGATCTTCCGCGTCCCAGCGGCCAAACTGATTAAGCGCAGGCTTGAGCACCACCATTTCCGTCAAAGAGACGATTGCCACCAGGTTGTTTCGCTCCGGCGTCGCCAGCATATTTTGCAGCTGCTGTAGCTCCACCATGGCGCTGTCCACGCCAAGCTGGCCGCTATCCACCTCAATAACGGCGACCACGCGCGGCTGATTCAGGTCGATACCCAGACGCTGCGCCCACTCGCTCAGGGCAGGCGTGTGCTCCTCCGCCTGGATCAAATTCATCACCAGCTCTTCACGCAGGCGGCTGTCCTGGGCGAGCAGGTGCATCAGACGCGACTGCTCCAGCATCATCTCCGCCGTCATGCAGACCAGCTCGCCGTATTTACGCAGCGATTCAGGATCGCCGGTCAGACCGATAACGCCAACAATCTCTCCTTCCAGACGCAGCGGCAGGTTGATCCCCTGACGGACCCCGTGCAAATGTTTCGCCACGGCGTCATCAATGTCGACCACGCGCCCCTGAGAGAGCACCAGCAACGCCCCTTCGTGCAATTCACCAATACGCTCACGATCGCCGCTGCCGATAATGCGCCCTCGGGCGTCCATTACGTTGATATTGGTATCGATGATTCGCATGGTGCGCGCCACGATATCCTGCGCCATTTTGGTATCAAGATGCCAGCCAGCCATATAACCCTCCCGTGAGCAGAGCTCAAGCATAGGGAAGTTCAGCTAAGGCTGCATTGTGCAGATGCCCAAAGGCAGAGCGAGATGTATGGAGTTGTGGGAAAGGTCACAGAAAAAAGAAAGCCCCTGCGTACAGGGGCTTAAGAAGATTACTGCATCAGGAGATAAATAGAGGTATCACCACGCTGAATATTCAGTGCCAGCACGGACGGCTTGCTGTCGAGAATTTTGCGCAGTTCAGCGATGTTTTTCACCGGCTGCTGGTTAGCGCCCATGATCACATCACCTTTTTTCAGGCCGATACGGGCAGCAGGTGAGTTCGCTTTCACGTTGTTCACCACCACGCCTTTATCTGCCCCTTTGTTGCTCATCTCAGCACCTTCAATACCGCTGAAGATGGTGCTGGAATCCACCTGATTCTGACTGCTCTGTTGCAGTTCCAGGCTCACGTTAACTGGCTTACCTTCACGCAGCAGGCCGAGGGTCACTTTACTGCCGATTGGCATAGAACCCACTTCCGCACGCAGGGCGGCAAAGCTGCTGATCGGTTTACCGTTCAGAGAGGTGATCACGTCACCCGCTTTAATGCCGGCTTTCGCCGCTGAAGAGTTCGGCATGACCTGGCTCACGAATGCGCCGCGCTGAGCGTCCACTTTCATCGCTTTCGCCAGCTCGGAGTTCAGCTCGGTCCCCATGATACCCAGCTCACCGCGTTTCACCTGTCCATATTGCACCATCTGCGCAGTCAGGTTTTTCACCATGTTGCTCGGGATAGCAAAGCCGATACCGATGTTGCCACCGTCCGGTGCCAGGATAGCGGTGTTGATACCGATCAGTTCACCGTTCAGGTTAACCAGCGCACCGCCGGAGTTACCACGGTTAATGGCCGCATCCGTCTGGATGAAGTTTTCATAGTTTTCCGCATTCAGGCCGCTACGTCCCAGCGCGGAGACGATACCCGAGGTCACGGTTTCGCCCAGACCAAACGGGTTACCGATGGCGACAGTGTAGTCACCCACGCGCAGCGCGTCAGAGTCGGCAAGCTTAATCGCCGTCAGGTTCTTCGGATCCTGAATTTGAATCAGTGCGATATCGGAGCGCGGGTCTTTACCGACCACTTTGGCATCGAATTTACGGCCATCGCTCATCTGAACCTTAATGGTGTTAGCATTATCTACCACGTGGTTATTGGTCACCACGTAGCCTTTCGCTGCATCAATAATAACGCCCGAGCCGAGTGCCATGAATTTCTGCTGCTGGCCGCCGCCCTGACCGTCATCCCCTGCGCCGCCCTGACAGAACGGGGAGCTCTGGAATGGCGAACCGTCCTGGCAGAATGGCGAATTGTCGCCGAAGAACTGCTGGAAATTACGCGGCATACGCGGCGTATTGACGGTTGTGCTGCCCTCAACGTTAATACTCACCACCGATGGCATCACTTTTTCGAGCATCGGGGCCAGGCTTGGCATCTGCTGTGCAGTCGCTGCCGAGGAAGCTGTCTCGGCCGCCGTCGCCAGAGGGGACAACGCTAAACCTAAACTCAGAGCCAGTGCACTCATTGCTAATGTGGTTTTTTTCATGTTTCTCAATCTCGATTTACCAGATAACGCAAAATTGCTGTGTAACTCAGATTCGTTTTATACCGCTTAGTTCCGGGATTAAGTTTATGGAAAAAGTAAAAATTTATTGGTCGTCTTTACAAAACTCATGGCTTATTCAACGGCCATAAGCTTGCGGTATTCATCCCAGGCATACAAATCTGTCATCCCGCTGATATAGTCCTGGATAAGACGACAGCGATAATAATATTCCATGACTGGCCATTGGGAAGAATGACGATCTATTTTACTGACGGCCTCAATGTATGCCAGCCGGTGACGGGTTGAAAGCTTCTGATAGAGACGAGATTCAATCGGCAGGCGGCGAACACGTTCATTTTCGACCAGCTCGCAAAACTCATCGACCGTCAGCTGGAGCAGCGGGCCATAAATTTCCAGCAACCCGCTGATAACCCGGTATCCTTGCAGCTCCAGCTGTTCGACATCCGGGTGGCTGAAAACATGGCGAACAGCCACGTTTTTATATAATTCAAGCAGCTGACTAAAACTGCTCTCATCTTCCAGCAGGGCGTGATTAAATTCCCCGCTAAATATCATCGGCAAATTATCAATGAAACGGGCGGCCGCATACGGCACCAGTTTATTCAGCGTATTGACCCGCAAATACATAAAGAACTGATCTTCGGTACTGCGGCTCAGCGAATTTGAACGCGATTTATCCCAGGCATTCTCGACGACCTGTGCAAACAGAGAACCTTTTTCATGCTCTCCCCAGGCATCGTGAAGATGCTGATACAGCTCCTCGACGCTGAATATTCTTTTTTCCACTGCATCTTCCAGATCGGCCACGCAATAAGAAATGTCATCAGCCGCTTCCATAATCCACGTCAATGGAAAACGGCCATTCGGCGTTAGCGAAAGTTCTTTACGCAACCGTTCAATGTACGCTTCTTCCGACAGGTAATAGCCCGGTTTTTTCATCAGGTAGCTATGGGTGGCAGGCGTTTCCCCCATCCACCACGCGGGACGCGTGTATTTGAGAATACAGCCCACCTGCGCCCAGGTCAGATTCATGCGCATCAGGGAGTGCACCAGACGGATCCCCTGCGCGTTACCTTCGAAATGACACAGATCCTGACGCACCTTGCGGCGCAGATCGTTCAGGCTATCTTCGCCCTCACGCAGGCGTAAATCGCGTACCACACAGCGGTCATCGCTGAGCGGCTGGCTTATGGCGTCAGAGGGAAAAAGCCGCTGTTTAAACCAGTCATTGATGGCGGCCTCGCCGAAATGACCAAAGGGAGGATTGCCGATATCGTGCATCAGGCAGGCCATCTCAACGATGCTTTCGAACGGCCCGGTCAGTTCATCCAGCCCGTAGGTTTCCAGCAGACGTTGCTCTTTGAGACGGCTGAGGATCTCTTTCGCAATGTAGCGCCCCACCTGCTGCACTTCCATGGAGTGCGTTAACCGCGTACGCACCGCAGCGTTACGCTCCAGCGGGAACACCTGGGTTTTTTGCTGTAACCGGCGGATGGCGGGCGAATTGATGATGCGTCCGCGATCGCTTTCAAAAATGCGCAGGATCTCATGTTCGCTCTTATCGCCCTGCGGCGAACGGAAACGTCGGTGCCAGTTAATTTTGGTGCGAAAATCGATTGGTGCCATGTGCTCCCCCGCGTGAGAATGCGTTTCCCCTTAACCGCATGATAGACTATGCATCTTAACAAGGCACATCGCGAGTAAATCTATGAAAATCGGCATTATTGGTGCAATGGAAGAAGAAGTTACGCTGCTGCGTGACAAAATTGAGAACCGTCAGACCCTCTCCCTTGGTGGCTGTGAGATCTACACCGGCCAGCTGAACGGCGTTGACGTGGCTCTGCTGAAATCAGGCATCGGTAAAGTTGCAGCGGCACTGGGCGCGACCCTGCTGCTTGAGCGCTGCAAGCCTGACGTTATCATTAATACAGGTTCGGCGGGCGGTCTGGCGCCGACGCTGAAAGTGGGCGATATCGTGGTTTCCGACGAAGCGCGTTACCACGATGCAGACGTCACCGCATTCGGCTACGAATATGGTCAGCTTCCGGGCTGCCCGGCCGGGTTTAAAGCGGATGATAAGCTGATTGCCGCCGCTGAAAGCTGCATTAACGAGCTGAACCTCAATGCGGTGCGTGGCCTGATCGTCAGCGGCGATGCCTTTATCAACGGTTCTGTTGGTCTGGCGAAAATCCGTCATAACTTCCCGCAGGCTGTGGCCGTTGAGATGGAAGCCACGGCCATTGCGCACGTGTGTCATAACTTCAGCGTGCCGTTCGTGGTCGTTCGCGCGATCTCTGACGTGGCGGACCAGCAGTCCCACATCAGCTTCGACGAGTTCCTGGCCGTTGCGGCCAAACAGTCCACCGTGATGGTGGAAACCCTGGTGCAGAAACTGGCGCGTGGGTAAGGTGTCATTCAGGGCGCTGGTCGCCCTGCTTCTGCTCGCCCCGGCCTGGCTCATCGCCGCGCCGCGGGTGATCACACTCTCCCCTGCCAATACGGAACTGGCGTTTGCCGCCGGGATTACGCCCGTTGCGGTGAGCAGCTTTTCCGATTATCCACCGCAGGCCGCCCATCTCGAACAGGTTGCCACCTGGCAGGGAATGAACCTGGAACGCATCGTGGCGCTGAAGCCCGATCTGGTTCTTGCCTGGCGCGGCGGTAATGCCGAACGACAGGTGGACCAGCTCTCTTCGCTGGGAATAACGGTAAAATGGGTAGATGCGGTGAGCATCGAACAGGTGGCGCAAACCCTCCGTGACCTCGCGCCCTTCAGCCCTACCCCCCAACGCGCCGAGCACGCTGCACAGCAGATGCTCAACGACTATGCTGCGCTAAAAACCCGATACGGCACGCAACCGAAACAACGCGTTTTTCTGCAATTTGGCAGCCAGCCGCTGTTCACTACCGGGAAAGGCTCGATCCAGAACCAGGTGCTTGAGATCTGTGGAGGTGAAAATATCTTTGCTGAAAGCCGGGTCCCCTGGCCGCAGGTCAGTCGTGAGCAGGTTCTGGCGCGACAACCGCAGGCCATTGTGGTGGTCGGAAATGCGAGCGAGATTCCTAAAATAGAACAATTCTGGCATCGGCAGCTTAAAATTCCGGTCATCGCACTCAACAGCGACTGGTTTGAACGCGCCAGCCCGCGTATTATCCTCGCCGCAAAACAACTCTGCGCCGAACTGGCAGAGAGTCACTCAAACAGATAAATACCCTATTCGAGGATTTAACGATGCTCGTGTATTGGCTGGATATTCTTGGCACAGCCGTTTTTGCTATCTCCGGCGTTTTGCTTGCCGGAAAACTACGCATGGATCCTTTTGGCGTACTGGTGCTCGGCGTCGTTACGGCGGTAGGCGGCGGAACGATTCGCGATATGGCGCTGGCAAACGGCCCGGTATTCTGGGTAAAAGATCCAACGGATCTGGTGGTGGCGATGGTCACCTGCCTGTTAACCATCGTGCTGGTTCGTCAGCCTCGCAGACTACCAAAATGGATATTGCCAGTGCTGGATGCCGTCGGTCTGGCGGTCTTTGTGGGAATAGGCGTGAATAAAGCCTTTATTGCCGGGACTGGCCCGCTGGTGGCGATCTGTATGGGCGTGTTGACCGGCGTGGGCGGAGGGATTATTCGCGACATTCTGGCGCGAGAAGTCCCGATGATCCTGCGAACGGAAATCTACGCGACGGCCTGTATCATCGGGGGGATTGTTCACGCCACGGCGTATTATACCTTTGCTGTCCCGCTGGAAAACGCGGCGATGCTGGGGATGGTGGTAACGCTGGTGATCCGTTTAGCGGCGATACGCTGGCACCTGAAGCTGCCGACGTTTGCACTGGATGAAAATTCAAGATAGGTATCGTTTATAAGCCCGGTGGCGCTTCGCTTACCGGGCCTACAATTTGCATTCAGGTTAAATACTGAATGAAGAACCACACCCGCAGGTGCTGGTCGCATTCGGGTTAGTCACCACAAAGCGCGAACCTTCCAGACCTTCAGTGTAGTCCACTGAACCGCCCACCAGATATTGCAGGCTCATCGGATCAACCACCAGCGCGACGCCCTGTTTTTCGATAGTCATATCACCATCGTTAACCTGGTCGTCAAAGGTAAAACCATACTGGAAGCCACTACAGCCGCCGCCGGTAATATAAACACGCAGTTTCAGATCCGGATTGTCCTCGTCGGCAATCAGGGTTTTCACTTTTTTCGCTGCTGCTTCGGTAAATTCCAGCGGCAACGCTACGTCATCACTCATCTTATGCTCCCATGAATACTGCGACTGCTATTGGGTAAAAATCACCCAATTCTTTTTGTCATTATCTAATACCCTGGTAATTCATTCAAGTATTCTGCTTCAGGGCCTGTTCAGCTTCCTGTTTCGCCAGGGTACGGGCAAGAATGGTGGAGTATAGCGGTTTTCCACCCAGGAATTGGGCTAATAGTGTCGCGCCGAGGCAGGTAATGATCATTGGCAAAATGAGCTGGTAATTGTCGGTCATTTCCAGCACCAGCACGATCCCGGTCAGCGGCGCACGCAGGGAGGCCGCCAGCAGCGCCCCCATTCCCGCAACCGCAAACGTCCCCGCATCCAGATGGTAGGCCGGGAAGCCCGCCGCCGCCGCCATCCCGAACGCCGTACCCAGCAGCGTCCCCAGCGCCAGCATCGGGGCGAAAATGCCGCCCGGGGCACCAGAGGAGAAGCACAATACCGTGGTGATGACGCGTGAAATAAACATAAACAGCAGCAGGCCTACGCTGAAATTCCCCGCCGCGGCAATGGGAATCAGACCGAAACCGCCGCCCGCCGCATTCGGTTCGATAAAACCGAGGATCCCGCACACGCCACCAAGCAGGCCCCCCACCAGCACCCATTTCGTGGTATTTCCGCCATGGATGCGCTGAAACATATCCTGCGCCCGTAAAATCAGGGTGTTAAAAAGCGGGCCAACGACGCCAAAAATCATCCCAAGAATCAGATACAGCCACAAAGTATTGACCGGCGCATTGGTTAGCTTGCCAACTTCAATCACCGCCCCTTCGCCGTTAAAGACGCGAAAGACAATGCTCGACATAATCACGCCGGTAAACACCGCTTTAATGGAGATCAGGTTGTAGCGGAACTGGGCGCGCATCTCTTCAATGATAAACAGGATACCCGCCAGCGGCGCGTTAAACGCGGCAGACAGCCCGGCCGCCGCCCCCGTTGCCAGCAGCGTATGGCGCGCTTCGGCGCTGCGCATACGGAACAGATCGCCGACCATGCGCCCGACGTTACCGCCCAGCTGTACCGTTGGTCCTTCCCGACCGAGCACCATGCCCGCTCCGAGCGTTCCCATCCCGCCGATAAATTTCACAGGAAGCACGCGCCACCAGCGAACCGGGCGTAGCTCTTCCAGCGCCCCCTCAATTTCAGGGATCCCCGAGCCACCTGCTTCAGGTGCGAATTTACGCACCAGAAAATAGCCCACCATGGCAAACAGGGCCGAAAGGCCAAAGGCCCACACCCAGACCAGCCATTCACGATCCGCGAAGCTGGCGACGGTGCCTATGCGCCAGTTGAGCACCGCATTGACGGCTTTCTCAAACGCGACGCCTACCAGCCCGGCCAGCGTGCCCACAACGGCGGCTGCCACCAGAATGGCTAACGGGGTTTTGTCACGGTTGAGCAGCCGCCGGATACTGACCCGGTGCTTCGCGCGCGTAAACTGTTGTTGTTCAAAAGAAGGCGTGTTCTCGTTCATTACCTGTTCTGTTTCGTCATACAAAAGGCCGCAGGGATTCTACCAGAGACAATCCCCTCGTCCCCTGAAAAATACTTAACAATTGTTAAGCCTTCTATGGGGCAAAAATTTTATAACCTCTTCCGAATCACTTAGAATAGTTGCCTTAACTCATTTCTACGAACCAGGAACGACGCCATGAGCAAGTCTGAAAACCTCTACAGCGCAGCCCGCGAGCTAATCCCAGGCGGCGTGAACTCACCCGTGCGCGCCTTTACCGGCGTGGGTGGCACCCCGCTGTTTATCGAACGTGCGGATGGCGCATATCTGTATGATGTGGATGGTAAAGCCTATGTCGATTACGTCAGCTCCTGGGGCCCGATGGTACTGGGGCATAACCACCCGGCGATCCGCAACGCGGTGATTGAAGCCGCTCAGCGCGGCCTGAGCTTCGGCGCGCCAACCGAGATGGAAGTCAAAATGGCGGAGCTGGTCACCGAACTGGTGCCAACGATGGACATGGTGCGTATGGTGAACTCCGGTACCGAAGCGACCATGAGCGCTATCCGTCTGGCGCGCGGTTTTACCGGCCGTGACAAGATCATCAAGTTCGAAGGTTGTTATCACGGCCATGCCGACTGTCTGCTGGTGAAAGCCGGTTCCGGCGCGCTGACCCTCGGCCAGCCGAACTCCCCGGGGGTGCCGGCTGATTTCGCGAAACACACGTTGACCTGCACCTATAACGACCTGAGCACCGTTCGCGCCGCGTTCGAGCAGTATCCGCAGGAGATCGCCTGCATCATCGTTGAGCCAGTTGCGGGCAACATGAACTGTATCCCACCGCAGCCGGATTTCCTGCCGGGCCTACGCGCCCTGTGCGATG
The DNA here is from genome assembly GCF_049237025.1 of Enterobacter cloacae complex sp. SYL001. Taxonomy (NCBI): domain Bacteria; kingdom Pseudomonadati; phylum Pseudomonadota; class Gammaproteobacteria; order Enterobacterales; family Enterobacteriaceae; genus Enterobacter; species Enterobacter cloacae complex sp. SYL001. The sequence goes on from NZ_JBMKJI010000003.1 coordinate 47,065, forward strand.
AGTTCGGCGCGCTGCTGATCATCGACGAAGTGATGACCGGCTTCCGCGTGGCGCTGGCGGGTGCCCAGTCTTATTATGGCGTGGAGCCGGATCTGACCTGCCTCGGCAAAATCATTGGCGGCGGCATGCCTGTCGGCGCGTTCGGTGGACGTAAGGACGTCATGGACGTGCTGGCGCCAACCGGTCCGGTTTACCAGGCGGGTACGCTCTCCGGTAACCCGATTGCGATGGCGGCGGGCTTTGCCTGTCTGACCGAAGTGGCGCAGCCGGGTATCCACGAAACCTTGACGGACCGGACGACGCAACTGGCAAACGGTTTGCTGGAAGCCGCAGAAGATGCGGGTATTCCACTGGTGGTGAACCACGTGGGCGGGATGTTCGGGATTTTCTTCACCAATGCGAAAACCGTGACCTGCTATCAGGACGTGGTGAAATGCGACGTGGAACGCTTCAAACGCTTCTTCCACCTGATGCTGGAAGAAGGCGTGTATCTTGCCCCGTCAGCGTTTGAAGCAGGCTTTATGTCCGTGGCGCACAGCGAAGAAGATATCAATAACACCATCGACGCAGCGCGTAAGGTATTTGCGAAGCTGTAAAATGTGCGGCTTGATGCCCTCACCCCAACCCTCTCCCACAGGGAGAGGGAGCAAACACTAAAACGGCAATCTAAGGATTGCCGTTTACTTTTATTACCGACTCTGCTTTCTCAACAGATAAATAAAGTAAGGCGCGCCGATAAAGGTCGACAGGAGGCCCGCCGGGATCTGATACGGGAACAGCACCATCCTTCCGCACCAGTCAGCAAAGACCAGGATCGCCCCGCCCGTCAGCGCAGAGATCACGATATGCGGCAAAGTCCTGCGGAAACCCATCATACGGGCGATATGCGGCGCCATTAATCCGACAAAACTGAGCGGGCCGATAGTCATGGTGGCCGTCGCCGTCAGGCACGCGGCCAGCAGCAACAGCGCAATGCGCGTTGGCGTCAGCGCCACCCCGACCGCGCGGGCGGTATCCCCACCCAGCGGCAGAATGGTCATCCAGCGGCGGCACAGCGGCACAATCGCCAGCAGCACGATCATCACAATCCCGGTATGCACCACCTGACTGCCGGTGGCGTTGTATGTTGAACCGGAAATCCATGTCAGGATCTGCGCCATGCGCGGATCGCCGCTCGCCTGCAACATCATCAGCAGCATAGTAAACGCGGTGCTGAGCGCCATCCCGGCCAGCAGCATGCGGTGAGGTGAGAAACCACCTCGCCCGGAGGCGATCAGGATAATCATCAGCGTGACTGCCGCACCGATACTCCCGGCAGGCATCAGCCAGCCGAACGCATTTCCCGGTACGAGGAACAACATCAACACTACGCCAAACGCGGCCCCGGAGCTGATCCCTAATACTTCCGGGCTTGCCATCGGGTTGCCGGTGAGACGCTGGATAATACAGCCCGCCACCGCCAGCATGACGCCCGCAATCAGCGCGGAGAAAATCCGCGGCCAGCGCCACTGCATGAGTTCATGCAGCAAATCCCCCGTTGCCCAGTGCCAGCCCGTGGCGTCGCGTCCCAGCGAGAGTGCGGCAAACGAGGCGATAACCAGCACTGCCAGCCCGGCAAGGCTGAACCACACCACCGACTGACGCTCGGCATGCACTTTATCGCCGGCATCCATCGCCGGAGCGCTAATGCTGCGCAGGCGCGGCAGCAGCCACAGCAGCAGCGGCGCGCCGATCAGGGCCGTCACCGAGCCCGTGGAAACTTCCATCCAGACGCGCGCCAGCCAGAGAATGAGCTGATCGGAAAGCCAGAGGATCAGCGCACCAATCAGCGGCGCCAGCATCAGACGCGCCAGCAGACGGCGCGCGCCGAGCATTTTTGCCAGCAATGGCGCAAACAGGCCGATAAAACCGATGATGCCGACGGCGTTAACCAGTAACGCGCTCAGCACAATCGCCAGGGTCAGGGCCGCCAGACGGGCCAGCGACAGCGCCAGCCCGAGATTGCGCGCCACGCCGTCATCGAGGCCCATCAGCGTGAGCGGACGCAGCAGCAGCAGCGTCAGCACCACGCCGCCGAACAGCTGCGGCCACAGACGCTGGACGATACTCCAGTCGGTCTGGGTGAGCGTGCCGGTACTCCACATAAACATGCTTTGCAGCTGGTCGTGGTGAAACAGCACCAGCAGCTGGTTGATCGCCCCACAGTAGAGGCTGACGACCAGCCCCGCGAGGATCAGCGTGACCGGTGAGAGACGTTTTCCCCAGGCTACGCCAAAGACCAGCGCACCGACCACGCATGCACCTGCCAGCGCGGCAAACTGCGAGGTTAACGCTCCCGGCAGGGTCCAGAGCGTGGTGATGGTGATCCCCAGTTGAGCCCCCGTCGCCACGCCCAGCGTGGTTGGCTCCGCCAGCGGGTTACGTAGCACCTGCTGAAACAGTACGCCCACCAGTCCCAGTCCCGCCCCGACCAGCAGGGAGATAGCCAGACGCGGCAGCAGGCTGTAGTGGAACAGCATTTGCTGAATATTGTCGATATCCGGTGCGGCAAACGCGGCTGCCCACTGATCGCGCGGTAACGCCGTGGTCAGGTTAAAGCCGGTTAATGCCAGGGCAGCCAGAAAAATGAGCGCTAACAGTAACATCGGGAAACGGGCCATACGCGTGCTCATGCCTTGCCTCCCAGTGCATTGTCCAGCACGCGGGCAAAATGCATGGCCGACAGCGTCGCGCCGTAGAACCATACCGCTGGCGCGCGCAGGAAGCGCTGCTCGCGGACGAACGGCATTGCCTGCCAGAGCGGAGTCGCCATCAGGGTTTGCATTTCGCGCTCATTGCCGTGGTCAAAGCACAGCACGTCCACATCACGAAACGCCGCCAGGCGGTCAATCCCCACGGCGGTACTGCCCCAGAACGTCATCTCGCCTTCCCAGGCATTGCGAATGCCAAAGCTGTCGAGTACTTCCTGGAACAAACAGTTATTTCCAAAGACCAGCATATGGCGGGCATCCAGCAGGGTCACCATCAGCAAAGGCCGATCGCCACGGTGGGCAAAGCGCGGCTTAAGGGAATCAATCAGCGCATCAAATTCATCGAGATGTTTTTTCGCCTCAGCCTCACGGTTGAGGAACTGCGCCATCTCGTGGATGGAATTTTTTGCCATGGTCAGCGGCTTTTTACCGTCGCTAAAGGAAAAGCCCCGTCCGGGCGCAATCTTCGCCATGGTCTCTTCCGACGGGCCATACCCCGCAGACCAGAATAAATAAGACGGTTTCATCTGGGTGAGAAGCTCGAGGTTCGGCTCCGTACGCAGACCGATGTCGATGACGGAGTCCGGCAGTTTTGGCTCATTCACCCACAGGGTGTAGTTGGGAATATCGGCCACGCCGTAAGGCGTCACGCCCAGCGCCATCATCAGTTCGACGGGCAACCACTCCAGCGCCACGATGCGGTGCGGATCGACTGCGGCAGCGCGGGCCGGGCCCATCTTTAACAGCAGCGGTGAGAGTGCCATGGCCGTTAGCAGGCGACGGCGGCTAATTAATGTTGGATCCAGCATCAGTAGACAAAGCTCACGGGTGCAGCCCCGGCCGGGTGAGGCAGAATGCCCATAGGAATACCGTAGATATGTTCCAGCGTTTCGCTGCGCATCAGTTCGGCAGGCGTACCCTGAGCGATCATTTCACCGCCGCGCAGCGCTACCAGATAGTCGCAGTAGCGTGCCGCCATGTTGATATCATGCAGAACGGCAATCACCGTCAGGCCGCGCTGCTGGCTTAAGCGATGCACCAGCGCCAGGACGTCAACCTGATGAGCAATATCCAGCGCTGAAGTGGGTTCGTCGAGCAGCAGGCAGCGGCTGTCCTGCGCTACCAGCATCGCGATCCATGCGCGCTGACGCTCGCCACCGGACAGGCTATCCACCAGACGGTGCGCCAGCGGTTTTAACCCAACCAGCGCGATAGCCTCTTCCACTTTCTCTCTGTCAGCAACGCCAAAACGCCCGAGCGCACCGTGCCACGGATAACGTCCAATCGCCACCAGCTCGCGCACCGTCATCCCCTCCGCCTGCGGCAACTGCTGCGGCAGATAGGCCACCTTGCGGGCAAAGGCCTTACTGCTCCAGCTCGCCAGCGGCTGGTCATCCAGCAGAATGTCGCCCTCGGACGGCGGCTGATGACGGCCCAGCATCTTCAGCAGCGTCGATTTACCGGAACCATTGTGCCCGATTAAACCGGTCACTTTACCTGCGGGAAACGTCAAAGAGAGCGGATGCAGCAAGGTGCGCCCGGGTACGCGAAAGGAGAGATTGTTGAGCGTGAAGGTGGAGTCGGATTGCGTTTTAGTATCCTGCATGTCAGCCAACTTAAATAAAAAGGGCACGGCGAACCGTGCCCATAAAGAGGTTAGAAGCGGAAGGTCGCCGTGGCAACAACCTGGCGTCCTGCTCCCCAGTAGCATGCATACTCGCTGTAGCAGCTGGAGACGTATTCACGATCAAAGATGTTGTTCACGTTGACGCCGACGGAAGAGCCCGGCAGACCGAAGCGCGCCAGATCGTATTTCACGGTCGCATCCGCCAGGGCATAACCCGCGACATTAAAGGACTCATAGGCTTTAGGCGACGCTGAGGAGTAGTACGTCACCGTGTTACCGATGTAGCGAGCACCCGCACCAACGGTCAGGCCGCTTAGCGCCGTCTCGTGGAAGGTGTAATCCGCCCACAGTGATGCCATGTTGCGCGGTACTTCTGCCGGACGACGACCTTCATACCAGGTATCGTGGGTGTATTCCGCATCGGTGTAGCTGTAGGCCGCCGTCACGTTCACGTTAGCCGACACCGCCGCTTTCGCTTCCAGCTCAAAGCCTCGGGAGCGAATTTCACCGCCCTGCACGCTAAAGCCGCTGGTCGGGTTCGCCGGATCCGCGGTCAGGTTATTGTTCTTGGTCAGCTGGTATACCGCTGCCGTCACCACAACAGGCAGATCTTTTGGAACATACTTCACGCCCGCTTCATACTGCTTGCCGCGTGCCGGATCGAACGGTTTGCCGCCCTGGGTAGTGCCAGAGAGCGGTTCAAAGGATTCACTGTAGCTGAAGTATGGTGTAATCCCGTTGTCGAACAGGTAGTTAATCCCCCCGCGCCAGGTAAATGCCTGATCGTTAATTTCCGCGGTGGTTCCGTTATTACGGTTAAAGGCAGACGTTTTCGCAAAGTCATAGCGGCCACCCAGGGTGAGTACCCACTTATCCCATTCAGCCTGATCCTGCGCATAGAGCCCGGTCTGCTCCTGACGATTGAGCATGGCATACGGGAAGTTCACATTGACGTTCGCATTGCCGTGCTGAGGATTGTTCATGCTGATCGGATCGGCGGTGCCGTAGTCAGCATCAATGTCATTTCGCATACGAAGGTAATCCACACCCGTCAGCAGGGTATGGTCAACGGCGCCGGTCGCGAATTTCGACTGGAGCTGTGTATCAACCGTGAACGAGTTGAGGTCTTCATCTGAGCGCACGTAGGCACGGCTGATCTGGGCCGGGGCGATATAGCCGTTACCGTAAACTGAACGGTACAGCGTGTTGATTTTGGTATAACGCAGGTTCTGACGCACGGTGAAGGTGTCGTTGAATTCATGCGCGAAGCTGTAACCCACCATTTTCTGACGACGGGAGATCTTATTGTCTTCATCACCTTCGTTGAAGTCGGTCGGCAGTTTGTGCGCTTTTCCGTTAGCATCATAGTAAGGCACAACGGTACCTTCACGTGGCAGCCAGCCGTAGTAACCCGCATCCGGATCGCTCTGGAAGTTGCTCAGGAAGGTGAAATCGGTTTTATCATCAGGACGCCAGCTGAAAGACGGCGCAATCGCGTAACGAGTAGACTTCACCATTTCCTGCTGCGCGTTCTCACTACGTCCCAGACCGGTCAGACGGTAGGACCACACGCCGTCATCGTCAATCGCGTCGCTGAAATCAAACCCCGTCTGCCAGAGGTTATCCGTCCCCATTTTGAACTGAATTTCTTTCAACGGTTCCGTGGTTGGACGCTTACTGACCATACTCACTACGCCGCCCGGATGGCTTTTGCCATACAGTACAGACGTCGGGCCACGCAGCAGCTCTACGCGCTCAAGGAAGTACGGGTCCATGGACGCTTCAGAGTAGTTGTCTCCCTGCAACTTCATACCATCCAGATACTGGTTGGTATTCACGGTGCTGGAGGTCGTGAAACCACGAATCGAAACCACATCGTAAGTTGTTGAGGCGCCGCGCGTTGCGAAAACGCTTGGGGTGTAGGCCAGGGCCTGTTTAACCGTCCCCGGCTGTTTCATGTCCATCTCTTCACGAGTCACAACAGAAATAGACTGCGGGGTTTTCTCAATGGGTGTATCGGTTTTCGTCGCCGTTGCAGTGCGTTTTGCCGCAATCGTCGGTGCAGGACCCCAGGCACTTTCCTGTGCAGCCGGTGCGGCAGTCACGGTGATGGTTTCTTCTTTCTTGGGGGTTTCAGCGGCTTGTGCATAAGCAGACATGCCGGCAACCGCTGTGGCTACGACGGCTGCGATTTTACGCAGCGACGTGTTAATTGGCTGAGCAGTATTGGAAAGCGCCATGATGGATCTCTGATGAAAAAGGTGAATGATAACGTAAACGAGAATTATTATTATGACCGCAGAATAATATGCGAAACGCTGACGGCATAGCAAGCGATATGCGGCCCTACAAGAATTGAGGGTTTAAGAAATAATCAACGGAAAACGGGTCGTTAATAAGGATTGAAAACAGGGTTAAGGAAATGAGTTGCTGAGGTGAAAAAACACCCCCTTCCAGGGAAGGGGGTGTCATAAGGGCTAGTTGCCGCCGAACATATCCTTGATCCAGCCGGCGACGCCGTCGCTGTCTTTCTTCTCGTTCTGCTGCTGCGGCTGTTGCTGCTGCGGCTGCTGAGGCTGAGAAGACTGATCGAACGGGTTACCTGTCGGTTCTTCTGGCTGGCTTTGCTGGCACAGCGCATCCGGGTTGGTCGTCCAGACCGGCAGCGAACGCACGCCGCCGCCACAGATGAAGTTACCCGAGCTGTCCACGCCCATATCGACGATATCTTCCGGGGCAACGAGGTTCAGCGGCACCGGAGACTGATTGGCCAGATAGCGCTGGTAAATCGACATCGCGCCGCTCGCACCATACAGTTTGGTCGGCTGGTTGTTATCGCGGCCCACCCAGGTGATCACCACTTCACGGCCATCAATACCGGCGAACCAGGTATCGACGTTGTTGTTGGTAGTCCCGGTTTTACCCGCCAGATGCAGACCAGGATACTTCGCCCCCAGCTGACGCCCGGTACCGCGCTGGACCACCTGCTGCATGGTCCACAGCGTCATATAGGCCGCCTGCGCCGGAACAGCGCGCTCCGCCTGCGGGAAGCTCTGATACAGCACGGAGCCATCTTCGGCAATCACCGAACGCAGGGCGGAAAGCGGCGCTCGGTTACCGCCGCTGGCGATGGTCTGGAACGCCTGGGCCACTTCGATTGGCGTCAGGTTAAGCGCCCCCAGGATCATCGCTGGCACAGGGTGCAGCTGATCTTTCGGTACGCCCAGCTTCTGCCAGGTGTCGGTGATGGCGGGGAGGCCCAGCGCCATGCCGAGGTTAACAGTCGGCACGTTCATCGAGCGGGTTAACGCATCCACCAGCATCACCTGGCCGCTGAACTGCTTATCATCGTTCTGCGGAGACCACACCTGGCCGTTAGGCTGGCGCAGGGAGATTGGCGCATCGGCAATCCAGGTGTTCAGTCGATAGAGATTCGGCTGGCTCAGCGCGGTCAGGTAGGTTGCCGGTTTTGCCAGTGAACCAATCGAACGACGCGCCTGCATCGCGCGGTTATAGCCCGCATACTGCGGCTCGGCGCCGCCCACCATGGCGCGAACTTCGCCGGTGTTGCGATCAACTACCACCATCGCGGTTTCCAGATCGCTCAGCTTACGCTGCTTCTTCAGAACCGGAATACCTTCAACCGCCGCTTTTTCTGCCGCATCCTGCGCCACGGAGTCAAAGGTGGTGAAGATCTTCACCCCGGAGAGATCTTTCACTTTATCTCCGAGCTTAGACTGCAACTCCTGACGTACCATCTGCATAAAGGCAGGCTGCGGAGAGATCACCCCACCGCGCGGCTGAACGCCCAGCGGACGCGCGCTCAGCATGTCGTACAGCTCCTGGTCAATCACCTGCTGTTGTTGCAGCAGACGCAGCACCAGGTTACGACGCTCCAGCGCCAGTTTCGGGTTACGCCACGGGTTGTAGATCGACGCGCCTTTTACCATGCCCACCAGCAGCGCCTGCTGGTCAAGGCTCAGCTCTTCTACCGGACGGCCAAAGTAGTACAGGCTCGCCAGCGGGAAGCCGCGGATCTCGTTATCGCCGCTCTGACCGAGGTACACCTCGTTCATGTACAGCTCAAGAATACGATCCTTGCTGTAGCGCGCATCCATCAGCACGGCCATGTACGCTTCGTTGGCTTTACGCCAGTAAGAGCGCTCGCTGGAGAGGAACAGGTTTTTCACCAGCTGCTGGGTCAGGGTACTCGCCCCCTGCACCGTACGCCCCGCGGTCAGGTTCGCCAGTACCGCACGACCAATGGAGTAAAGGCTAATCCCGTCGTGCTCGTAGAAGTGGCGGTCTTCGGTTGCCAGCAGGGTATCCACCAGCAGATCCGGGAAGCCGTTACGCGCCACGAACAGGCGCTGTTCGCCGTTTGCGGACGACAGCATGGTGATGAGACGCGGATCGAGACGGAAGAAACCGAACTGGCGATCGTTATCCATGTTCTCAATGGTTTCCAGGCGATCGCCGTCAAAGGTCAGACGCGCGCGCACCTGCCCCTCTTTACTGTCCGGGAAGTCGAACGGACGGCGGATCATCTCAATGCTTTTCGCCTGGACGGTAAATTCACCCGGACGGGTCATTTTTGTGACCTGACGATACTGCGTGGCTTGCAGCAGCTTCACCATCTCATTCTTGCTGATGGACATGTCCGGCTCAAGGTTCACCATGCGGCCGTACACTGCCGCAGGCAATTGCCAGACTTTCCCGTCAATACGGCTGCGGATCTTCTGATCCAGATAAACGCCGTAAATCGCGATCAGGACAACAAAAACAATAAACAGCTTCAGCAGCAGCCAGAACCAGCCGCGCTTACCACGAGGCTTACGCCCTTTGCCTTTCCCTTTACGCGGCATCGGTTCTTCATCCTCATAATCGTCTTCATAGTCATCGTCATACTCCTCATCTCTGAGGCGACGACGGCTTACCTTTTCTTTCGCCGGACGCGTCGGCTTTCCCTTACGTCCTATTGGCTCGCGGTCATTCCCCGCCATGCTTTTTCTCCGCAACATTCAGGCGCAAAGGCCAGATTTTCTTATCTTGCACAGGTCAGTGAAAGAAGAAATCTCTCAAAATAAACAGCAAGACTTTCCTGACAGGAAAGTCTTTAGTGTTTTCTCCCTCTCCCTGTGGGAGAGGGCCGGGGTGAGGGCATCAGGCCGCACTTTACCTTTCAGGCCGCACTCCCCCATTACGAATATTTCTTCGTGCGCCGTGTCGGCGCGGTATTCGCCGGATCGTCCGGCCAGACGTGTTTGGGATATCGCCCCTTCATCTCTTTCTGCACTTCACGATAGCTCCCCGCCCAGAACGCCCTCAGATCGCGGGTGATCTGCAAGGGACGATGCGCAGGCGAAAGCAGCTCAAGCACTAACGGCACGCGCCCTTCAGCGATGGACGGCGTGGTGGCCTCACCAAACATCTCCTGCATCCGAACCGCCAGCGCTGGCGGATTATCCTCATGATAACGAATGGCAATCCGACTCCCGGTTGGCACAGTGTAATGCCCAGGCAGTTCACTATCCAGACGTTGACGTAACGACCAGTCCAGTAAATTCTGTAACGCTGCCTTAACATCAAGCGCCTTAAGGGCGCGCAGGGAGTGTACGCCGCTCATCTGCGGCAACAACCACTGTTCAAGCGTCGCGAGCAGCGTCTCATCATCCACCGCTGGCCACCCCTGTTCCGGCAGCCACTTCGCGGCGCAGTGCAGGCGAATGCGATATTGTTCAGCCTCAGGCGTCCAGTTCAATACGCTCAGCCCTTTTTCCCGAATGCCGTTCAGCATCGCCTGGTGTAACTCTTCCTCCGACGGCTTCGCCAGCGGTTTTGTCCCGAGCGTCAGTTTGCCAATCTGGCTACGACGGAACGCCTTCAGCGTGCCCTGGGCATCATCCCATTCGACAATGTCAGATTGCTGAAGCAGCTGCGGGCAGGCACGCGTCAGGGCGTCAATATCTACGGCAACCGCCTGCAAGATGCGCGCATCCGGGGAGTGACTGCCCTGGAGTAAGAGCGGCGCGATCAGCCATTCATGACGCGTCAGAGCATCATCGCTGTCCAGCATCGCGCCCATCCCATTTGCCAGTTGATAACGACCATCAAGCCCGCGACGGCGCGCGATCCTGTCCGGGAAGGCCTGGGCCAGAAGAGGGATAACTTTATCGCTGTCAGGCGATCCTCCCCGGCTCTTCAGGCGGTGACACAACTGCTGCGCGCGCTGTTGCCAGTTTCCCTGCTGGCGTGAAAAGGCCTGTCCCAGATCGCTGCTGCCACCGCGCGGCGGCTCCTCAAGAATAGCCGCCAGTTTTGCCGCCGTGGCAATTTCATCGTCGCCCTGTGCTGCCACCAGCATCGTAGCCAGACGCGGATCGTTGCCCAGCGCCGCCATTTTCTGGCCGCGCGCCGTCAGTCGCTCGCCTTCCAGCGCGCCAAGCTGGGTCAGCAGGCTGCGCGCGGCGGAAAGGTTCACAACAGGCGGAGGATTAAGCCAGGTGAGCTGGTCAGGGTCCGGGCAGCCCCACTGCATCAGATCCATTACCAGCCCGGAGAGATCGCTTTGTAAAATCTCAGGCGTACTCTGCAATGCCGCACGCTCCGCCTGCTCGGCGCTGGTTAAATGCAGGCAAATACCCGGCTCAAGACGCCCTGCTCGGCCTGCGCGCTGCACCATTGAGGCCTGGCTGATGCGCTGCGTCAGTAGCCTGGTCAGCCCGGTACGCGGATCAAAACTGGCCACCCTCTCCTGCGTACTGTCCACCACCAGGCGAATGCCTTCGATGGTCAAACTGGTTTCGGCGATATTGGTCGCCAGTACCACTTTGCGCTGCCCCGCCGGTGCGGGAAGGATCGCCTTGCGCTGGTCAGCCAAATGCAGCGCGCCGTAGAGCGGGCACAGCATAACGTCACTGCTCACCCGGGATGCCAGCTGCTCCTGTACGCGCTGGATTTCGCCTACGCCGGGTAAAAACAGCAGCAGCGAGCCGGGTTCCTGACGGAGCAATTCGGCGGTGGCGATGGCAACGGCTTCGTCAAAACGCTGATGGGCAGGCAGCGGCTGATAGCGGCGCTCGACCGGGAACGCACGCCCTTCAGAGGAGATCATCGGCGCGTCAGGGAGCGTCTGCCGGAGCCGCTCGTTATCCAGCGTCGCCGACATAATCAGCAGCCGAAGGTCGTCGCGCAGCCCCTGCTGAACGTCGAGCAGCAGCGCAAGGGCCAGATCGGCCTGGAGGCTGCGCTCGTGAAATTCATCAAGGATCACCAGCCCGACGCCGCTCAGCTCCGGATCGTTTTGCAGCATACGGGTGAGAATGCCTTCAGTGACCACCTCCAGCCGCGTAGACGGGCCAATGCAGGTTTCGGCGCGCATCCGGTACCCTACCGTCTCGCCCGGTTTTTCATTCAGCAGTTCCGCCAGGCGCTGCGCCACATTGCGCGCCGCCAGCCTGCGCGGTTCCAGCAGGATAATTTTCCCGCTGATGCTCCCCTCGCGCAGAATTTGCAGGGGCAGCCAGGTGGATTTACCCGCTCCGGTGGGCGCGCTGAGCAAAACCTGTGGCGCATGTTCTAAGGCTGCGAGTAGCTCAGGAAGGACGGCGACGACGGGCAAAGAGGACACTTACGGCTCCAGAGGGTTAACATTAATCGGCGTACATTGTAGCATCGGCGCATATCATTACCGAGTCTTGCGCATGTCTGAGTCAAAACGGCTATTCTTCGCCATTGAATTACCCACCACGCTTCAACGGCAAATTGTTCGCTGGCGCGCCAGCCACTTCCCCGCGAAAGCGGGCCGCCCTGTCGTCGCCGCCAATATGCACCTGACGTTAGCTTTTCTTGGCGAGGTGAGCGCAGAAAAGCAGCGCGCGTTAAGCGCAATGGCCGGACGCATTTCTCAGCCGGGTTTTACGCTGCATCTTGACGATGCCGGGCAATGGCTACGCTCTCGGGTGGTCTGGCTGGGGACGCGGCAGCCCCCCCGCGGACTGCTCCAGCTCGCCAACATGCTGCGGGCACAGGCCGCGCGCAGCGGCTGTTATCAGAGCCCGCAGCCGTTTCATCCCCACATTACCCTGCTGCGCGATGCGGGTCAGGCTGTTGCCATCCCGCCACCGGGCTTCCACTGGTCCTTTCAGGTGAATGAATTTGCGCTGTACGAATCTGCCTTTGTACAAGGACGCACCCGCTATACTCCGCTCCAGCGCTGGACGCTGGGCGACACGTTAAGGAATCCTGATGAAGTTTAGCCCTGCACTCCAGCCCGCCACGCTGATCCAGCGTTACAAACGCTTTCTCGCTGACGTGATCACGCCTGAGGGCGAAACGCTCACGCTGCATTGTCCTAACACCGGCGCCATGACCGGTTGCGCCACGCCGGGTGACACGGTCTGGTATTCCACATCAGAAAATACTAAACGCAAATATCCTCATACCTGGGAAATGACCGAGACGCAAAGCGGGGCATTTATTTGCGTTAATACCCTGCGCGCAAATCAGCTGGTTAAGGAAGCCCTGACAAATGGAATCCTTCCTGAACTGGTGGGTTACGGCACGCAAAAAAGCGAAGTGAAATATGGCGATGAAAGCAGCAGAATTGATTTTATGTTACAGGCGGAAGACCGCCCTGAGTGCTATATTGAAGTGAAATCAGTGACGTTAGCGGAAGAGGAAAACGGCTTCTTTCCGGATGCGGTAACGCTACGTGGCCAGAAGCATCTGCGGGAGCTAATGAGTGTAGCGGCGGCGGGCAAGCGCGCCGTGTTGCTGTTTGCGGTTCTGCATTCAGCCATTGAACGGTTTTCCCCGGCCCGTCATATTGATCCTAAATACGCGCAATTGTTGAATGAGGCACAAAAGCAGGGGGTAGAGATTTTCGCTTATAAAGCGGAACTTTCTGCCGATAATATGACTCTGAGATCCTCTCTTCCCATTGTCCTATAAGGGATTAGACGATTGACTAATAAGTGTTCTGGCCGCGTGCGCAAATACGCTTTTCCTCACAGGGTTGTCAAGTGTTACGTTTAGATAATTGCCATACGGAAAAGCATCTGCTATTTATAGCGACCTGATTTTTCCCCCAACACGGGGATCGATAGTGCGTGTTAAGGAGAAGCAACATGCAAGAAGGGCAAAACCGTAAAACATCGTCCCTGAGTATTCTCGCCATCGCTGGGGTGGAGCCGTATCAAGAGAAGCCGGGCGAAGAGTATATGAACGAAGCCCAGCTGTCGCACTTCAAGCGTATTCTTGAAGCATGGCGTAATCAACTCAGGGATGAAGTCGATCGCACCGTTACACATATGCAGGATGAAGCTGCTAACTTCCCGGATCCGGTCGACCGTGCCGCTCAGGAAGAAGAGTTCAGCCTCGAACTGCGTAACCGTGACCGCGAGCGCAAACTGATCAAAAAGATCGAGAAAACGCTGAAAAAGGTCGAGGACGAAGATTTTGGCTACTGCGAATCCTGCGGTGTTGAAATCGGTATTCGTCGTCTGGAAGCGCGTCCAACAGCCGATCTGTGCATCGACTGTAAAACGCTGGCAGAAATCCGCGAAAAACAGATGGCTGGCTAACGCCTTCCCTCTCACTACTCTGCTAAGGCGGGAGTTTCTCCCGCCTTGTTACCGTTGATATGTCTGAATCTCACTATATCGGGCGCTTTGCGCCATCTCCCTCCGGTGAATTACACTTCGGCTCATTAATTGCCGCGCTCGGCAGCTACCTACAGGCTCGCGCCCGTCAGGGTAAATGGCTGGTTCGCATTGAAGATATCGATCCTCCGCGTGAAGTTCCCGGTGCGGCAGAAACTATTCTGCGTCAGCTGGAACATTACGGTCTTCACTGGGACGGCGACGTACTCTGGCAGTCTCAACGCCATGATGCCTACCGTGAACGTCTGGCGTGGCTTGCTGAACAGGGCCTTTCCTATAACTGCACCTGCACGCGTGCGCGAATTCAGAGCGTGGGTGGCGTTTACGACGGCCACTGCCGTACGCGGCACAACGGCCCTGAGAATGCCGCCGTACGGCTGATACAGCGCGCTCCGGTGACGCAGTTTACCGATGTCCTCTCAGGAACCATTCAGGCGGATGATCGTCTGGCGCGTGAAGATTTTATTATTCACCGTCGCGATGGCTTGTTTGCCTATAACCTGGCGGTGGTTGTCGATGACCATTTCCAGGGCGTCACGGAAATCGTGCGTGGGGCGGATTTGGTTGAGCCTACCGTGCGGCAAATATCGCTTTACCAGCAGTTTGGCTGGACGGTGCCGGATTACATCCATCTGCCGCTGGCGGTCAATGAACAGGGGAGTAAGCTGTCAAAACAGAATCATGCCCCGGCGCTGCCTGACGGCGATCCGCGCCCGGTATTGATCGACGCGCTGCGATTTCTCAACCAGAATGTAACGCAGGAATGGCAGGATCTGAGTCTGGATGAATTGCTGAAAACGGCCATTGCTGACTGGACGCTTATGGCCGTGCCAAAAATCCAGCATTCTCAAATGCGTTGCGCTGAGCTATGATTAGCCGCTTTTTTGATAACAAAACACACTACGAGGTGTACTATTTTTACCCGAGTCGCTAATTTTTGCCGTAAAGTGCTGAGCCGCGAAGAGAGCATGGCGAATGATGCTATTGCACAGCCACACATGTCGGTCATTCCGCGTGAGCAGCACAATATTTCCCGCAAAGATATCAGTGAAAATGCCCTCAAGGTGCTCTATCGTCTGAATAAAGCAGGCTACGAGGCCTATCTCGTCGGCGGCGGGGTGCGCGATTTACTGCTGGGCAAAAAACCAAAAGATTTCGACGTGACGACCAGCGCCACGCCTGAACAGGTGCGTAAATTATTCCGCAACTGCCGTCTGGTTGGTCGCCGTTTCCGTCTGGCGCACGTGATGTTTGGACCGGAAATTATTGAAGTGGCGACCTTCCGCGGTCACCACGAAGCGGGCGTCAACGATCGCACAACTTCCCAGCGCGGCCAAAACGGCATGCTGCTGCGCGACAACATCTTCGGCTCTATTGAAGAAGATGCTCAGCGTCGCGATTTCACCATCAACAGCCTTTACTACAGCGTGGCGGATTTTACCGTGCGCGATTACGTCGGCGGTATGCAGGATCTGAAAGACGGCCTGATTCGCCTGATCGGCACGCCGGAAACGCGCTATCGCGAAGATCCGGTCCGAATGCTGCGCGCCGTGCGTTTCGCCGCCAAGCTAAACATGCGTATCAGCCCGGAAACCGCAGAGCCGATCCCGCGCCTGGCGACGCTGATTAACGACGTCCCCCCTGCCCGTCTGTTTGAGGAGTCGTTAAAGCTGCTCCAGGCAGGCTACGGGTTTGAAACCTACAATTTGCTGCGTGAATACAACCTGTTCCAGCCGCTGTTCCCGACCATTACCCGCTACTTCACCGAAAACGGTGACAGCGCAATGGAGCGGATGATTGCACAGGTGCTGAAGAACACGGATACCCGTATTCATAACGATATGCGCGTGAATCCGGCGTTCCTGTTCGCGGCCATGTTCTGGTATCCGCTGCTGGAAACGGCGCAGCGCATTACCCAGGAGAGCGGCCTCGCCTATTATGATGCGTTCGCGCTGGCGGCAAACGACGTGCTGGACGAAGGCTGTCGCACGCTGGCGATCCCGAAACGTATTACCACGCTGGTGCGTGATATCTGGCAGCTTCAGCTGCGTATGTCCCGCCGTCAGGGTAAACGTGCCTGGAAACTGATGGAGCATCCTAAGTTCCGCGCCGCGTTCGATTTGCTCTCTCTGCGTGCTGAAGTCGAAAGAAACCAGGAGCTACAGCGCCTGGCGCAGTGGTGGGGAGAATTTCAGGTCTCTGCACCACCGGAGCAAAAAGATATGCTCACGGATCTCGATGACGAGCCGGCACCCCGCCGTCGTCACCGTCGCCCGCGCAAGCGCGCGCCGCGTCGTGAAGGCACAGCATGACCCTTGCGTATATTGCCATCGGCAGCAATCTGGCCTCTCCGCTTGAGCAGGTTAACGCTGCCGTTCAGGCGCTGGGGGAGATCCCGCAAAGCCATATCGTGGCAGTCTCCTCCTTTTACCGTACGCCCCCGCTCGGCCCGCAGGATCAGCCTGATTATCTGAACGCCGCCGTGGTGCTGGAAACAGGCCTTGACGCAGAAACGCTGCTGGATAATACCCAGCGTATTGAGCTACAGCAGGGTCGCGTACGTAAAGCCGAACGCTGGGGACCGCGCACGCTCGACCTCGATATTATGCTTTTCGGCCACAAGGTGATTAACACCGAGCGCCTCACCGTTCCGCACTATGACATGAAAAACCGTGAGTTTATGCTCTGGCCGCTGTTTGAAGTCGCCCCCGATCTCACCTTCCCTGACGGCACCTCGCTGAACGCCGTTCTGCTAAGCCTCAACGCGGAAAAACCGGTCCGCTGGTAATCCCGTGTCACCCCCGATTAGCCATGTGTTAAATATGGTTAATCGATTGCCTAAAATCATTGTTCCCTCGAATGTTACTGTTAGAATGCGCAAAGATCCGCTTTTGGGCCATCAGGAAACAGTATGAAACCAACTACCATCTCCTTATTGCAGAAATGCAAACAGGAAAAGAAACGCTTCGCCACTATCACCGCGTATGACTACAGCTTCGCAAAACTGTTTGCCGAAGAAGGGATCAACGTCATGCTGGTCGGAGACTCGTTAGGGATGACGGTACAAGGACATGATTCCACTCTGCCGGTCACGGTCGAGGATATTGCTTACCATACCCGCGCCGTGCGCCGGGGTGCGCCCGCCTGCCTGCTACTTTCCGATCTGCCGTTTATGGCGTATGCCACCCCGGAACAGGCCTTTGAAAATGCGGCAACTGTGATGCGCGCCGGCGCCAATATGGTCAAAATCGAAGGCGGCGACTGGCTGGTCGATACGGTGAAAATGCTCACCGAACGGGCCGTGCCAGTTTGCGGGCACTTAGGGCTGACGCCGCAGTCCGTTAATATCTTTGGCGGTTATAAAGTTCAGGGGCGTGGCGATGCGGCGCAGACGCTGTTTGATGATGCCCTGGCGCTGGAAGCCGCTGGAGCACAGCTGCTGGTGCTGGAGTGTGTGCCGGTTGAGCTGGCTAAGCGTATCACTGAGGCGCTGTCGATTCCGGTGATCGGCATCGGCGCGGGCAACGTCACCGATGGCCAGATTCTGGTCATGCACGACGCCTTCGGGATCACCGGCGGTCACATTCCAAAATTTGCTAAAAATTTCCTGACAGAAGCAGGCGACATGCGTGCTGCTGTGCGGCAGTATATTGCCGAGGTTGAGTCCGGCGTGTATCCGGGCGAAGAACACAGTTTCCATTAAGGAGTCCAGGTGTGCTAATCATAGAAACTCTGCCGCTGCTGCGCCAGCATATCCGCCGTGCACGTCAGGAAGGTAAACGTATCGCCCTCGTCCCGACCATGGGCAATCTGCACGACGGCCATATGAAGCTGGTCGATGAAGCGAGAGCCCGTGCAGATATCGTGGTAGTCAGTATCTTCGTTAACCCGATGCAGTTCGATCGCGAAGACGATCTGGCGCGCTATCCACGTACCTTGCAGGAAGATTGCGAGAAGCTCAAAAAACGTCATGCGGATATCGTCTTCGCACCGGCCCCCGCAGATGTTTATCCTCAGGGTACCACTGAAGCGACCTACGTTGACGTACCGGGTATTTCGACCATGCTGGAGGGTGCCAGCCGTCCGGGCCATTTCCGCGGCGTTTCCACCATCGTCAGCAAGCTGTTTAACCTGGTGCAGCCGGACATCGCCTGCTTTGGCGAGAAAGATTTCCAGCAGCTGGCGCTGATCCGCAAAATGGTTGCCGATATGGGCTACGACATAGAGATTGTCGGCGTGCCGATTGTACGTGCGAAAGATGGCCTGGCGCTTAGCTCCCGTAACGGCTATCTGACTGCGGAACAGCGTAAAATTGCGCCAGGCTTAAGCAAAGTCATGAATACCATGGCAGAGCAACTGCTGGCAAAAGAATTAACCGCAGAAGAAATCATCGCTCTGGCTGAACAGGCGCTGAACGAGAAAGGTCTTCGTGCTGACGACGTTCAAATTCGGGATGCCGATACGCTTCTGGAACTCTCAGATACCAGCAAACGTGCGGTAATTCTGGTGGCGGCTTGGCTCGGCCAGGCCCGCCTTATCGACAACAAAGTGGTTGAACTGGCGTAGTTTTACTACCCGGAAGTGAAAGGTAAACGTAATGATTCGCAAAATGCTACAAGGTAAGCTTCACCGTGTGAAAGTCACCCAGGCCGACCTGCACTATGAAGGCTCCTGCGCGATCGACCAGGATTTTCTCGACGCGGCGGGTATTCTCGAAAACGAAGCTATTGATATCTGGAACGTTAATAACGGCAAACGCTTTTCAACGTACGCGATTGCCGCTGAACGCGGGTCTAAAATCATCTCCGTTAATGGGGCAGCGGCGCACTGCGCGGACGTGGGTGATATCGTCATTATTGCCAGCTTTGTGATGATGTCTGACGAAGAGGCACGTCGCTGGCAGCCAAAAGTGGCATACTTTGAAGGCGATAATGAAATGAAACGTATTGCGAAGGCAATTCCGGTTCAGGTTGCCTAAGCCAATAGTACTGTTATAAATTACCCGACAAATAGGTTGGGTAATTTATACATAATTAAAATGAATAGCGTTCTTTTTATATATTTTTATTAATATATTCAAGTCACCCTGCCGAAAACCTGCTCATCAAAATGATGAACAATTATTATCATTCACTATTAAATAATCATATTGACTTAAAGATCGTTTAAGTATTTCTAACGCCTAACGGCTTCTCACAACCATTACTCATCACTTAGAATCCTTTTCCCGAAGCATCTGTTCGGAACGAACATAAGCCTTGCTTATGTTCACTTTTCTAGCATTTAAATATGGATATAAAAAATGTCTTTTAATAAATTAGGTCTGGCAACTGTAGTAGCAATGGTTCTGAGTGCGGGTTCTGCAATGGCAGCTGATATTCCTTCAGATACAGGCACTATTACTTTCCACGGTATGGTTTCTAATAACACCTGTAAAGTATCTCTGGATCAGAAGATTGACCAGGATGGTAATGATTTTGACGTTAACCTGGATACCGTGTTTGTAAAAGACTTCGCTAATGCGCTGGGTACCACCAGCACCCTGGGAGAAAAGAAATTCTCCCTCACCCTGACAGGTTGTGATTCTGCTACCGTCAACCAGGCATCTGCTCAGTTTGATTCCTGGGCGGGTTCTTCTTCAACTTCCGGCGGTCTGCTGGTTCCACCATCAAATACTCAAGGCGCCGCTAAAAACGTCAATCTGGTACTGTCAAACGATGGCAACTCCGCTACCGATCAGATCAAACTGGATCAGACCAACAATACCCAGAAAGCAACGATTGATACCACAGGCGCAGGCGCACTTTACTACCGTGTAGCGTATACCCAGGGTCAGAACTGGGATGCGGCCAACAACCCAGTGTCAGCTGGTGTGGTTCAGGCACAAGCTGCATTCACCATGATCTACGAGTAATTTTAAGCGCATAAATAAAATGCTCATATTATCCCCTGACGTACGTCAGGGGACTATTGATATCATTCCAACAGGAAGTGGAAAAATGTTAAGCACATCATTTTATAAAGGATTTAAAGCTGCCTGCTTTACAGCTGCTGCTGTCGCGTCATTCCAGGCAAGCGCAGATATCGTTATTTCGGGAACACGTATTGTTTATCAGCAGTCGCAAAAAGATGTCATCGTTTCTTTAGACAACCGTGGCAAAAAGCCACTATTAGTTCAATCATGGCTCGATGACGGTCGCGATGACACCAACCCACAGGAATTAAAACTACCGTTTATTATTACTCCACCAGTATCCCGAATTGATCCGCAAAAAGGTCAATCCGTTCGGATCTCATACCTGGGTGGTTCATTGCCGCAAGATCGCGAATCCCTATTCTGGTTCAATGTGCTCGAGATTCCACCGAAGTCAAAAGTGAAAGACGGTGAAAATCCTAACCAGCTCCAGCTGGCATTCCGCACACGTATTAAACTCTTTTTCCGACCTGACGGCCTGAAAGGTACGCCAGGAGATGCAGCAGCCAAAGTAACGTGGTCACAACAAAAACAAGGTAATACGCTAAACCTGATCGCACACAATGATTCCCCTTACAACGTTTCTATTTCAAATGTAAAGCTGAAATCAGCAAATAAAGAGTACCAGGTTGAGCATAAATCTATTTCACCGTTTAGTACTCAAATTATGCAGGTAAAAGGTTTAGGTAGTACTGCCACCGGCACTGTTGCTTACGAAACCATTAATGACAATGGCGGCTCTGATACTTTTGAAAGCAAAGTAAATTAATAACCGCACCACCGCCACATTATAAATATAACACGTATGAATGATTCATAGCATTCATACGACGACTTGTCTGGATGAAGCATGCTATTTCAACGATCAATTTTATGTCTCGCAATCTGTGCAGCATTTCCTCTGCATGCCAGCGAGACTGAAAAAAAAGCTGTAGACACCTCATCCGAAACAGAATCGGCCATTGAATTTAATGACCAGTTCCTTATCGATAATGGTGGAGGTATCAATGTCGATCGTTATGCTTATGGCAACCCAGTTCTGCCAGGTACTTACCGTGTAAAAGTGAATTTGAATGGCAATTCAAAATCCACGGTCGAGATGACATTCATTGATAACAAAACGCCACGTGCCTCAGCATGTCTGACTAAATTCACGCTGACACAGGCAGGCGTTGATACCAGCATATTAGGCGATGATGTTAAAAACGACGAAACGTCTTGCGTAGATATCAAAAAATATTATCCCGGTGCTTCTGAAAATTTTGATAGTAGCAAGCAGGAAATGGATCTTAATTTCCCGCAAATCTACGTGCTTAAACTTCCAGCAGGGTATGTCGATCCTTCATTATGGGATAATGGTGTTCCGGCCGGATTACTCTCATACGATCTTAATACCTGGCACAGCGAGTCAAACGGCACCAATTCAGATACCGCTTATGCGGGCTTGCATTATGGCCTGAACGTGGGGCCGTGGCGTTTACGTTCTCGCGGCAGTCTGAACTGGGACAGCGATAATGGCACACATTATTCCAGCCAGGATATCTACCTCCAGCGAGACATCACACCACTTAACGCACAGATGGTAATGGGTGATTCCTACACACGCGGTGATGTCTTTGACTCGGTGAGCCTGCGTGGTGCGCGTATGTATAACGATGACCGCATGCTCCCGGAAGGCACCTCTGGCTACGCGCCAGTAATTCGTGGTGTGGCAAACAGTAACGCCAAAGTTAGCGTAACGCAAAGCGGCAATAAAATTTATGAAACCACCGTTCCACCCGGTGCTTTCGAGATCAATGACCTCAGTACAACAGGCTATGGCAATGATTTGATTGTCACTGTAGAGGAAGCCGATGGAAGTAAACGGACGTTTACCGTTCCGTTCTCCTCAGTTACACAAATGCTCCGCCCAGGCTCCAGCCGCTGGGATGTGGGTTTAGGTGAGCTGAATGATGATTCATTGCACGATAAGCCAAACGTTGGCTACGCAACTTACGCGTATGGTCTGAATAATACCTTTACCGGTTACGTGGGTGCGCAATATACGGATATGGATTTCTACGCCGGCCTGCTTGGTCTGGCTATGAATACCCGTATTGGTGCATTCGCATTAGATGTTACCGGGTCCTATGCCGATATCGACGGGCTGGACACGCTTAAAGGGCAAAGTTATCGGCTGACCTACAGCAAAATGCTTGAAGCTACTAACACATCTCTTAACGTGGCAGCTTATCGCTTCTCTACAGAAGATTATCTCAGCCTTAACGATGCCGCCTCATTGCAGGACAGTATTCATCACGAGGAATATGGCAATCGATCTTATGACAGCAATGCCGAGCTTTATGCTGATTATCAGCGTACCAAAAACCAGATACAGGTCAGCCTGAACCAGCCATTGAATGTTAACGGTGATGAATACGGCTCACTCTATATTAGCGGTACCTGGCAGGATTACTGGAATGACTCTAGCTCCACCTCCGACTACAGCGTGGGTTACAACAATAGTTTTGCTTACGGTAGCTATAGCGTTTCTGTGCAACGCACGTACAACGAAACAGGGGAAAAGGATGACAGCGTTTATTTAAACGTCAGTATTCCATTCAGCATATTCAATAAAGATAGCGCGCAGTCAGGCGGATTTAATAACGTCAACATGAGCCTGCGCACTGATTTAAAAGGCGGTACCAGTTTTAACTCTACGGCAAGCGGCAACTCCAAAAACAGTGAAGTGAGCTATTCCGTTAGCGCCTCATCAAGCGGGGGCAACTACGGCAACCTGAACCAGGTCAGTGGCTATAGCTCATGGAACAGTCCTTACGGGCCGCTCGGTGTCTCAGCGTCCTTTGGCGATGACAATAGTAAACAGTATTCCGCGAGTTATAACGGCGGAATGGTTGTTCACTCGGGTGGCGTTGTATTTACATCCGGCAGTATCGGCGAAACGGATTCACTTGCGCTGGTAAAAGCAAGTGGCGCAACGGGTGCTCGGCTGGGTTACGGCCAAAGCCGCATTAACAGCTCCGGGTACGGGATTATGCCTTATATGTCAGCCTACAGAGAAAACCGAGTATCGCTCGATATCAGCACTCTCGAAGCAGACGTTGAAATCAAAAATACCAGCGCAGTTGCCGTACCTCGCAATGGCTCCGTTGTATTAGTGAATTTTGAAACGGATGAAGGTCGTTCGCTTGTTCTGGAATTACAACGTTCTGATAACGGCTTTATTCCGCTAGGTGCAGATGTTCTGAATGAGAAAAACGAATCTATCGGAACGGTAGGCCAGGCAGGACAAGCTTATGTACGCGGTGTGGAAGACAAAGGCGCTCTCCGGGTGGTATGGGGAAGCGATGGATCCAGCTCTTGCACGGTGCATTATCAGATTCCTGAAAATGCGAAGAAAGCAGGCTTAACCACGATTCTGAGTAATCAACAGTGCCAAATGTAATGATGTTAAAACAGGGAATCACACCCATGGGAAATAATATGAAGAAAAATCATTGCGGTTATTCATTAATCGCATTAGCAATGTTAGCGATGTCAGGTTCTGCTGCGGCAGCCGATCTCAATGTTAACTTCACTGCCAATATCCGCGAAACCACCTGCGATATGAAACTGGTCGGCGGTACGGGTTCAGATACGCAGCAAACGCTGACTATCGGTAATAACGGTCAGGTACGTTTAGATGATGTAAAAGCCGGAACGGCAAATGCCAATTTCAAAATTGTGCTCGTTGAATGCCCGGCGTCGCTGACCTCGTTAAAAACAACCGTAAAAGGAACCAAATCAGGTTATTTAGCTAGCGGCCTTGTTAACCAGATTGCAAAAACTAACGGTGGTGCTGATTACTCTGCGGCTGAAATCGCCAGAGCCGATGCACCAAATACTCCTTTTATCATTAACTCAACCCTGGATTCAGAGCGCCTGGTCTGGAGTCCGACAGAAATCCAGAATAAGGAAGTTGCTCTGGTGGCCACCTTACGTGAAACAAAAGAAAACAGCATGACCATTGGTGATTTTCAGGCCGTGGCGACCTTTGAATTTAGCTACGAGTGATTAGTGCAGGAAAACGGAGCAACATTATGAAATTCAATTCTACTTTTATCGCCCTGTCCGTTTCTGCTCTTCTGTTCTCGGGAATGGCAAGCGCAGCAATTACAGGCACCCCTAGTGTCGAATTAACGATTAAATCAAAAATTGTATCAGGCACATGTACCGCAAAAGTACTTAACGATGCAGGCACAGCCTCCACTGAAATTGCGTTCGGCGACGTATACAAATCCGATCTGGTGAACAAAACCCGTGTCGAGCCGCTCAAGATTAGTTTCACCAACTGTTCTGGAGTAACCAAGGCAACGGTGTCCGCTGCGAAAGGCGCTGGTGGTGAATGCAGTGGCGTCAACAAGACGGGTGATTCTTACTCTGGCGGCTTAGCAACGGGCTTTGAGATCTGGTCGGGTGTTGTCGATACTGGCGAGCTTATGAGCTGTAACACGCCTCCGGCTGCTAAGGATGTCACCATTACTGATGGTACCGGTGAATTCCCGATGAATTCCCGTATCGTTATCGGGCAAGGCCAAACCATTGCTGATGTAGGCGCGGGGGCGGTTACTGCGCCAGTCACGTTTACTATCGCTTATCCATAATACCAGGAACCAGTATGCAAAAATCACCGTTTATTTTATACCAGCCCGGTCTTGTGTTGCTTATGGGCTTGGCTGGTGGCATCTTGCCTGGCGTAAGCCAGGCAAGCTCAGGATTAGACGTAAATATTACCGCTAACATTGTTAATAGCACCTGTAAGATGACCGTGGAAAATGACGGCGAAATTTATCTCCCCAAAGCGATGCGCAGTTGGTTTTATAACCCGGATGGTAGCGATCGTTTTACTGCAACCGATGATGCAGGCGGTACGCCTTTTAAGATCCATGTAGATGATTGCTATGGAGACAGCGGTACGGCTAAAAAGCTGAGTTTTAGCTTTTCGCCGCAGTCGGGTTTCTGGCCAGGACAAAATCAGGTTTTCAAAAGTGATGATACCGCCGCAGGCGCGGCAAAAAATGTCGGCGTCGTCGTTTTCTCTGAAAAATATAAAAAGAATGTTTTAAACAACGACGGCACGTCAAAAATCACTTATGACGTAAGCGGTCAGGATACTGCATTTTTAACGGATTATCAGTTCTATGCCCGATATCAAAATATTGGCGTAGTGGCTGGTGGTGTCGTTACCAGTAAAGTATTGGTTGACGTCACTTACGAATAATAATCAGAACAGGAAAAAGGATGAGAATGTTCAACTTTATAAGACAGGGTTTCAACGTGAAAGGCACAATGACGTTTGCCATGGCGAGCGCGTTATTTACCCTCAGCCACTCCTGCTGGGCAGATGAGTGCCGCATGAATAATGGAAAAGGCGGCACAACCACGCTGATCAATTCTGACTACTCAGGTGGCACCGTACGTCTTCCCCCTCCGGGTAATTATGCCAGTACTCTTTTTAACGTTAACCTGACACCAGGCATTCAGGCCGAATGTGGTATGGGGGACGATGGTTTTAACCTCGTGTCACAAACAAACCCGACCTTGCTGATGGGGAGCAGTTATGGCAGGGCTATGTTTGAAACAAACATTCCGGGGATTTATTATTCCGTAAGGGTGCACACCGCAGAAAGCACTGGAGGCATGGGTGGTTACTTCGCTATGAATACTACTGGCTGGACTACCGTTGCATCCTCAGGTAAGTCTGACCCCTGGGATAGAAAATGGATAAACACCTCAGTTCAAATTTATATTGATGAAGGTTACAGAGGCAACCCGAACAAAGAAACCGCAATCAGACCCAAACCCGGCACTCTGGGTAAAATGGCTATTGGTAATCCAGATGATACTAACAACCGACCATGGACATTTGTGGTCAACGAGGACTCATTCCAGATCCCGATCGTTCTTCCAACCTGCGACATGGCCATGCTATCGGATGGTACTAATAATGTTAACCTGGGGGAATATTATGTTTCAGACATTAAAAACAATCGGGTTAAGGATATCCCTTTTTCCATTAGCTTAAGCAATTGTACCGGTGTGGCAAATATCACAACCAAACTCACCACCTCAAAGCTAACCGGAAAAAATAATGATCTTCTTGGTAATACGCTTTCGTCCGGAGCTGAGGGCGCAGGCGTGAAAATCATGTATAACGGAACCTCTCAACTTCTGCCGAATAATCCTGACTCATCCTATGTCATAACGGATTACCAAACCCCTGAATCCAAGCAAATTAATTATGTTGCTCAACTGGTAGCAAACGGAAACACAGTGAAACCGGGGTCGTTTAAAGCCACCGGCGTATTCACCCTTTCATACGACTAACCGCTATCCCTGCGGCTGATTACTGATCAGCCGCGACATCGTCTCCAGTGAATCCGTTCTTAAGATATACAAACGCTTCAACAGGAACGGATTATCCCCCGGCTTCACCTTCCCTTTCATCGTCGTCACTGCCAGATGAAAACCAGCGTCATTCGCTGCCTTTATCGCTTTATTGTCATAGCCGCCAAACGGATACGACACATACAACACGCGCGGGTTGAACTGCGCCAGTGCACGACGTGAGCGTTCAAAATCAAACAGGATCACGTGATAGCTACGGCTCAACAGGATGGGGTGTTTATAGCCATCCACGCGATGCAGGAAATGAGTGTGAGACTGAATGTCGAACACATCCTGGATGCCCTTGATTTCCTGAACGCTCATAAACTGTAGCGATTTTGGATCCCACTTCTGCGGATGGCCTTTGATTCGGGATGAAATTATAAACGCCGTCGCGTTGAAGCCATATTCTTTCAGCACCGGATACGCATAGCGGCTCACCGATTTGAGGCCATCATCAAAGGTGATCACCACCGCTTTCGCGGGCAGGTTCATCTTGTTACGCACGTACCCTTCAAGCTGGTACATCGTCAGCGTGGTGTAGCCCTGATCGCGTAACCAGGCCATCTGATTATTAAACGCACGTACGCTGGTCGTCGTGGAGGTATGTCGAAAACGGGTGTTCTCTTCATCACGCAAAATATGATGGTAGGTCAGAACCGGTAGCCCGTTATCTTCCTGCGCATCCAGGCTGCTTACCCATGCCAGACGATTACCGATACGGATCTGGAACCAGGTCTGGTTCAGGCGGTCTTTCAGCTTATTCAGAATCGGATAGCGAAGATTAGCGCTTAAGGTGCCAAAGGGCGCGCTTCCGCTGCTGGGGGCGTTATACACCGGCGTGTCTTTCCAGGTAATGAGGTTTTGATTACTGAGCGGCTTGTTCAAGTCACCCAGGCTATCCTCAACGCGTTGTTTGCCCTGAACTTTTTCAAGGTGGTCTTTATCAATAAACCCCGTACCGAATCCGAAACGAAATTCATAGTAATCCGCCGCGGCCGGAAAGACAGCGAGGATCTGCCCGGCGCGGACATTCCCCACATTCACAACGGCATTTCCCACCTGCGCCCAGATGGCCGCATCTTCGGTGGTTTGCATATACTGAGCAGGAAGGCCTTGCTGGCTGGTCAGGCTGGCAGACGCACCACCGGAAACCACGAGCAGAAGGATAAAGATAACGCGCTTGAGCATGGAATATAAATCGACACAGAAAATCAGCCGCCATTGTAACAAAAGCGGCATCAATACCAATGTTTAATGCTTATACAGATCGTGAAGCAGAACAAAAGGCGGGTTCTTCTGCTGCTGGTGCCACAAGCTGCTCACGCCCGGCGAGCCCTGCGCCACAATGGCGTGACGAAACTCAGCGCTGCTCAACGTTGCGCGCAGCGGATACATCGCTTCGAGTAAAGGCAGGCTGATACCGGAGATTACTTCACAGTTATCGTGCTTATGGCTCATTAGGGCAGCCGCACGGTATGGCGCCGCGCCGGATCTGTCAGTGAGAAAAATCACGCCATCGCCGGTGTCGGTTTCATGCAGCGCGTCACACATCATCCGGCTGAGCATATTGGTGCTCAGCCCTCGCCAGTAATTTACCGCACGACATTGCGCCAGGGGGCCAAATCGGGCCGCCAGCTTAAGCAGCATTTCCTGTGCCTCTTCATCGTGGCAGGTGATCACCAATCCCAGCATAACGTCTCTCCTTAGCAGGCGAGTAGTTTATCCAGGTGAAGGTTAGTTTACGGTGATAACTGTCAAAGAAAGTGCCCGGCAAACAGAACGTCGCCGGGCAGAAGGTTAGCTACGCAGCCCGCGTCCGCGCTGGATCAGATACCAGCACAGCAGATAGAATGCCACGATAAACACCACCAGCACCACAACGGTGGTGAACAGCGGGACATCGGCAATGCCGAGGAAGCCAAAGCGGAAGCCGCTGATCATGTAGACAATCGGGTTCAGGTGCGACAGCGCCTGCCAGAACGGCGGCAGCAGCGTCAGGGAGTAAAACACCCCGCCCAGATAGGTCAGCGGCGTCAGCACGAAGGTCGGGATCAGGCTGATGTCATCAAACGTTTTAGCAAACACCGCGTTCAGCAGCCCGGCGAGGGAGAACAGGATCGCCGTCAGCAATAATGTGAGCGCCACGAACAGCCACGAATGCACCTGGAACGGGACGAAGAACAACGAAATCGCCGTCACCAGAATCCCCACGCACAGCCCGCGCGCTACGCCGCCGCCCACGTAACCGGCGATGATCACATGCGTTGGCACCGGCGCCACCAGCAGCTCTTCAATGTTGCGCTGGAACTTGGCGCTAAAGAACGACGACGCTACGTTCGCGTAAGCGTTGGTGATCACCGCCATCATGATCAGGCCCGGCACGATAAACTGCATATAGGTAAAACCGTGCATCTCACCAATGCGGGAGCCAATCAGGTTACCGAAAATGATGAAGTAGAGCGTCATGGTGATCACCGGCGGCACCAGGGTTTGCACCCAGATACGCATAAAGCGGTTAATCTCTTTTGCCCAGATGCTTTTCAGCGCGACCCAGTAAAGATGCGTCATGCCTTGTCTCCTTGTTTGTCGTGCACCAGAGAGACAAACAGCTCTTCCAGTCGGTTTGCTTTGTTACGCATGCTTAATACCTGAATGCCCTGCGCACTCAACTGTGAGAACACGCTGTTGATACCCTGCTCGCGCAGCACTTCTACCTCCAGCGTCGAGGTATCGACCAGGCGATAGTTGTAGCCCTCCAGTTTCGGCAGCGCGCTTTTCGCCGCCAGATCGAGGATAAAGGTCTCTGATTTGAGCTTGGAGAGCAGATTCTTCATCGAGGTGTTTTCCACCAGCTCACCGTGCTGAATAATGCCGATATTGCGGCACAGCATTTCCGCCTCTTCCAGGTAGTGCGTGGTCAGAATGATGGTGGTGCCTTTATCGTTCAGATCTTTCAGGAAGCCCCACATGGAACGACGCAGTTCAATATCCACGCCAGCAGTCGGCTCATCAAGGATAAGCAGCTTTGGCTCGTGCATCAGCGCGCGGGCAATCATCAGGCGGCGCTTCATCCCCCCGGACAACATCCGCGCGCGTTCGTTACGCTTCTCCCACAGGTCGAGCTGTTTCAGATACTTTTCGCTGCGCTCAAGCGCCTCTTTGCGCTCAACGCCATAGTAACCCGCCTGGTTAACAACAATCTGCTGTACCGTCTCAAACGGGTTGAAGTTGAACTCCTGCGGCACCAGCCCCAGCTGACGCTTGGCGTTGACCACATCTTTTTGCAGATCGTAGCCAAACACGCTGACGCGGCCGGAGGTTTTGTTGACCAGCGAGCTGATGATCCCGATGGTGGTGGATTTCCCCGCCCCGTTCGGCCCCAGAAGCGCGTAGAAATCTCCCGCTTCGACTTTAAGATCTATCCCGCGCAGCGCCTGAACGCCCCCCGGGTAGGTTTTTTTGAGCTGTTCAAGCTCCAGTGCAATCGCCATGAATTCAACTTACCTTAAGTTCTGACACACGTTGTGTGGTTTCATTAAAAGTCGGGTTACCCTATAGTAGCGCAACGCAATCACTTGGTTACAGGTCGCTAACCTCCATGAACGACATAGATACACTCATCAGCAACAATGCACTATGGTCAAAAATGCTGGTGGAGGAAGACCCCGGATTTTTTGGAAAACTCGCGCAAGCGCAGAACCCGCGCTTTCTCTGGATTGGATGTTCTGACAGCCGTGTCCCCGCCGAACGTCTGACGGGTCTTGAACCTGGCGAACTGTTTGTTCACCGCAATGTGGCTAACCTGGTTATTCATACCGATCTCAACTGCCTTTCGGTTGTGCAGTACGCCGTTGACGTTCTTGAGGTTGAGCACATCATTATTTGTGGCCACTACGGCTGCGGCGGCGTGCAGGCGGCGGTCGAAAACACAGAGCTGGGGTTAATCGATAACTGGCTGCTGCACATTCGTGATATCTGGTTCAAACATAGCTCACTGCTGGGCGAAATGCCGCAGGAGCGCCGTCTCGACACCTTGTGTGAGCTGAACGTAATGGAGCAGGTCTATAACCTGGGCCACTCGACGATTATGCAGTCTGCCTGGAAACGCGGGCAGAAGGTCTCCATCCACGGCTGGGCGTACGGTATTCACGACGGTCTGCTGCGCAATCTGGAAGTGACCGCCACCAACCGCGAAACGCTGGAACAGCGTTACCGCTCGGGAATTGCCAACCTCAAGCTTAAGCATGTGAACCATAAATAACAAAGCCGGGGGTTTTCACCCTCTCCCTGTGGGAGAGGGCTGGGGTGAGGGCATCAGCCCGCAATTATTCGTCCAGAATCACTACTTTCCCAACATACGGCAGATGGCGATAACGCTGCGCGTAATCAATGCCGTAACCCACCACGAATTCGTCCGGGATGGAGAAACCAACGAACTCCACCGGCACCTGCACTTCACGGCGTTCAGGCTTATCCAGCAGGGTACAAATCGCCAGTGATTTTGGTTCACGCAGGCTCAGGATCTCACGCACTTTAGAGAGCGTGTTACCGGAGTCGATGATGTCCTCAACAATCAACACATCTTTGCCACGAATATCTTCATCCAGATCTTTCAGGATTTTCACATCACGGGTTGTGGACATGCCGCTGCCGTAACTGGAGGCGGTCATAAAATCGACCTCGTGCGGCACCTGCACTTCACGGCACAGGTCTGCCATGAACATGAAAGAACCACGCAACAGACCGACCAGCACCATTTCGCTGCCGCTGTCCTTGTAATGTTCGGTGATTTGACGACCCAGTTCGGCGATACGCGCTTTGATCTCGGCTTCCGGGATCATCACTTCAACAGTATGTTTCATATTACTAACCAAATGATTTTAGTGAAAATCTCTCAATGCGGATGACTCTCGCTCCGGCATCGATACGCAAGCCAGCCATTATACCAGTAAATGGATTGCCCTGGCGTATGAGTTATAAAAAGCAATATTTGTGATTCCGATCACAGTTGTTAATACCTATAATTAATTGCTAGCAAATAATTAACAAAACTGACGAGTACTTTTCTATGGCTGAAACAAAAACTAAACAGCCGCGTCTACTGGTGACATTAACAGCCGCGTTTGCCGCATTCTGCGCGCTGTATTTGTTAATCGGTGGCGTATGGCTGGTCGCGATTGGCGGCTCCTGGTACTACCCGATTGCGGGTCTGGTTATGGTTGGCGTAACCGTCCTGCTTTTACGCAGAAAACAATCTGCTCTGTGGCTGTACGCAGCGTTACTGCTCGCAACCATGATCTGGGGCGTCTGGGAGGTCGGATTCGACTTCTGGGCGTTGACGCCGCGCAGCGACATTCTGGTCTTCTTCGGTATCTGGCTGATCCTGCCGTTTGTCTGGCGTCGTCTGATCGTCCCTTCCAGTGGTGCTGTAGCCGGTCTGGTCGTTGCCCTGCTGATTAGTGGCGGCATCCTGACCTGGGCCGGATTCAACGACCCGCAGGAGATCCACGGTACGCTGAACACTGAATCCACGCCGGCTGCGGCTATCTCGCAGGTGGCTGACGGCGACTGGCCAGCCTATGGTCGTAATCAGGAAGGTCAACGTTACTCCCCGCTGAAGCAGATCAACGCGGACAACGTGAAAAACCTGAAGGAAGCCTGGGTATTCCGTACCGGCGACCTGAAAATGCCGAACGATCCGGGTGAGCTGACCAACGAAGTGACCCCGATTAAAGTGGGCAACATGCTCTACCTGTGTACGGCGCACCAGCGTCTGTTCGCGCTCGACGCGGCCACCGGTAAAGAGAAATGGCACTTTGATCCACAGCTGAACTCCAACCCGTCGTTCCAGCACATCACCTGCCGCGGCGTCTCTTACCACGAAGCGCGCGCTG
Source organism: Enterobacter cloacae complex sp. SYL001 (assembly GCF_049237025.1). Classification (NCBI taxonomy): domain Bacteria; kingdom Pseudomonadati; phylum Pseudomonadota; class Gammaproteobacteria; order Enterobacterales; family Enterobacteriaceae; genus Enterobacter; species Enterobacter cloacae complex sp. SYL001. Next base: position 79,401 of record NZ_JBMKJI010000003.1, read on the forward strand.
ATAATGCCAGCCCGGAAGTCATTGCCGACTGTCCTCGCCGCATTATGCTGCCGGTGAACGATGGCCGCCTGTTTGCCATCAACGCTGAGACCGGTAAGCTGTGCGAAACCTTCGCTAACAAAGGCATTCTGAATCTTCAGACCAACATGCCGGACACTACGCCGGGTCTGTATGAGCCGACCTCCCCGCCAATCATTACCGATAAAACCATCGTGATTGCCGGTTCGGTAACGGATAACTTCTCTACCCGCGAAACCTCCGGCGTTATCCGTGGTTTCGACGTGAACACAGGTAAACTGCTGTGGGCCTTCGACCCGGGCGCGAAAGATCCCAACGCGATCCCATCGGATGAACACACCTTTACCTTTAACTCACCGAACTCCTGGGCACCGGCAGCGTATGACGCGAAGCTGGACCTGGTTTACCTGCCGATGGGCGTGACCACGCCGGATATCTGGGGCGGTAACCGTACGCCGGAGCAGGAACGTTACGCCAGCTCCATCGTGGCGCTGAACGCAACGACCGGTAAACTGGCATGGAGCTACCAGACCGTTCACCACGATCTGTGGGATATGGATATGCCGTCCCAGCCGACGCTGGCGGACATTACCGTTAACGGTAAAACCGTTCCGGTGATTTACGCCCCGGCCAAAACCGGCAACATCTTCGTGCTGGATCGCAGCAACGGTAAGCTGGTTGTTCCTGCGCCGGAAAAACCGGTTCCGCAGGGTGCGGCCAAAGGCGACTACGTCACCAAAACGCAGCCGTTCTCTGATCTGAGTTTCCGTCCGGAGAAAGACCTCAGCGGTGCAGACATGTGGGGTGCCACGATGTTTGACCAGCTGGTATGCCGCGTGATGTTCCACCAGCTGCGCTATGAAGGCATCTTCACGCCGCCGTCAGAGCAGGGCACGCTGGTCTTCCCGGGTAACCTGGGGATGTTCGAGTGGGGTGGGATCTCCGTTGACCCTAACCGTCAGGTCGCCATCGCTAACCCAATGGCGCTGCCATTCGTTTCCCGTCTGATCCCACGCGGTCCGGGTAACCCAATGGAGCAGCCTAAAGATGCGAAAGGCAGCGGTACCGAAGCCGGTATCCAGCCGCAGTATGGCGTTCCTTATGGTGTGACCCTGAATCCGTTCCTTTCTCCGTTCGGTCTGCCGTGTAAACAGCCTGCCTGGGGTTACATCTCCGGTCTGGATCTGAAGACCAACAAGATCGTCTGGAAGAAACGTATTGGTACGCCACAGGACAGCATGCCGTTCCCGATGCCTGTTCCAGTGCCGTTCAATATGGGTATGCCAATGCTGGGTGGCCCAATCTCCACCGCCGGTAACGTGCTGTTCATCGCGGCAACCGCAGATAACTACCTGCGCGCGTACAACATGACCAACGGTGAAAAACTGTGGCAAGGCCGTCTGCCAGCCGGTGGACAGGCTACGCCGATGACCTATGAAGTGAATGGCAAGCAGTACGTTGTCATCTCCGCAGGTGGTCACGGTTCGTTTGGCACGAAGATGGGCGACTATATTGTCGCGTATGCACTGCCTGACGACGCTAAGTAATGAAAAAGCCCGGTGGCGCTAACGCATACCGGGCTTTCGGGTGTCCTATGTAGGCCGGGTAAGGCGAAGCCGCCACCCGGCTTTTTTTATACGGTAAAGCCCAGCATCATCCCCGTATCTTCATGCTCCAGCAGATGGCAGTGGGCCATATAGGCAAACTCTTTCGGCGCTTCGTGATCGAACTTCACCAGCACCTCGCTGACACCGCCTTCCACCCTCACCGTATCTTTCCAGCCCCGGCGATGCGCGTCCGGCGCTTTACCGTTCTCAGAGAGAATACGGAACTGCGTGCCGTGGATATGGAACGGGTGCAGCATCATGTCGCCTTCGCCTGAAATCACCCAGCGTTCAAACTGCCCTTTCGTGGCGGCGAACATGGGCGTGTTCATATCGAACGCTTTGCCGTTGATGCGGTTGGCGTCGTGGAAATCGAAACCATGGCCGCCGTGATCCATGCCGCCCATTTTACCGTGGTCCATATTCATATGGCCCATCATCTGGCCGTGGTGCATTCCCGCCATGGCCTGATTGCCGTACTTCTTCATCAGCGCCTGCATGCCCATCATGTCGAGCATCGGGTCCATGGAGAGCTGAAGTTTAAGCTGCGTAAGCCCGTCCAGCGACGGGAGTGCGGGTAGCGTGGTGAGGGCGTCCGGCAGCGTACCGGAAGCGGCGATCTGTAGCGGCTGAATGCGCAGGACCGGATGGGGTTTATCAAACGGCGCAACGGCCATCCCCATCTGGCTGACCGGCAGGGTCACCAGGTCAAACGCTTTGCCATCGCTGATATCCACCAGCACCTCGAAGCGCTCGCCCATCAGCATCGGCAGCTCGCTCACCTTCACCGGTTCCGGCAGCAGGCCGCCGTCGCTTGCCACCACATACAGCGGGCGTTTATCGCTGGTGGCGAAGTTCAGCGAGCGGGCGTTACAGCCATTTAGCAGGCGTAAACGCAGCCAGCCTTTTGGCGCGGCATGCTGCGGGTAGATTGCGCCGTTGGTCAGCAGCGTATCGCCAAACCAGCCTACCGCCGCGCTCATTACGTCCAGCTGATAGTCAATTTGCCCGTCAGCGCTGAATTTTTTGTCCTGCACAATCACCGGGACATCGTCGATACCCCACTGTTTTGGCAGGCGCAGCAGGCGGCTTTCATCGTCTTCAATCAGCACCAGACCGGCCAGCCCCATCGCCACCTGATGGCCCGTTTTGCCATGCTGATGCGGGTGGAACCAGCAGGTCGCCGCACGCTGGTCAGGAGTAAAGGTGACGCTGCGTTTACCACCAGGCCTGATGACGCCCTGAGGCCCCCCATCCACTTCGCCCGGGACTTCCAGCCCATGCCAGTGCAGCGTGGTCTCTTGCGCTAGTGTGTTATGAATGTCTACCGTCACCGCCTTCCCTTTGCGTAACTGCAACGCAGGGCCGAGCAAATTGCCGTTATAACCCCACGTCGTGGCGGCGTGCTGACCGAACGTGGTTTTACCGGCCTGCACCACAAGCTGAATGCGGCTGCGGGCATCTGCGGCGAGTAATTCAGGTATGGGTAAAGCAGGTCTGTCGGCGGCAAAAACGGCGCGGCTCCAGAGCGGTAACGCGCTGGCAACCCCCAGCGCGGCAGAAAATTTTAAAAAATCACGACGTTGCATGTGCATTTCCTTATTTCCAGCAGGCGATCTTTTGAGCATAAACCCTCCCCTTACCGGAAGGTCAAGCACGGCGGCAATAATAAAGATCGTCGGCCTGGCATCAAGTATGCTAACGTTAATTTTCCGTGATGCAGTGGTAAAGGCAATGAAGACGTTTTTCAGAACAATTTTGTTCGCCAGCCTGATGGCGATGTGTGCGAACAGTTACGCGCTAAGTGAAAACGAAGCGGAAGATATGGCCGATCTGACGGCAGTTTTTGTTTTTCTGAAAAACGATTGTGGTTACCAGAATTTACCCAATGGGCAAATTCGTCGCGCACTGGTCTTTTTTGCCCAGCAGAACCAATGGGACCTCAGCAACTACGACAGCTTCGACATGAAGGCGCTCGGTGAAGACAGCTACCGTGATTTAAGCGGTATTGGCATTCCCACTGCTAAAAAATGCAAAGCGCTGGCTCGCGATTCACTCAGCCTGCTCGCCTACGTGAAGTAACCTTCCCGACGCCCCTTGTTGACCCGCTAACCGCTTCACGGCGGTGTTGTGTTGCGCCCATCTGCCGGATGTAATGGATGCTAACGAAGGAGGTGCTCCCCATGACCGAAAAAACGGTATGGCAAGAAACGCTGCATGACCAGTTTGGTCAGTATTTTGCCGTGGATAACGTGCTCTATCATGAGAAAACCGATCATCAGGATCTGATAATCTTCGAAAACGCCGCCTTTGGCCGCGTAATGGCGCTGGACGGCGTGGTGCAAACCACCGAGCGCGACGAGTTTATCTATCACGAAATGATGACCCACGTCCCGCTGCTGGCACACGGCCACGCGAAGGACGTGCTGATTATCGGCGGCGGCGACGGCGCGATGCTGCGTGAAGTCTCGCGTCATCAGAATGTCGAAACCATCACCATGGTGGAAATCGACGCCGGTGTGGTGTCGTTCTGCCGCCAGTATCTGCCCAACCACAATGCTGGCAGCTATGACGATCCGCGGTTTAATCTGGTTATCGACGATGGCGTCAATTTTGTTAACCAGACCACGCAAACGTTTGATGTCATTATCTCTGACTGTACCGACCCTATCGGCCCCGGCGCGTCGCTGTTTACCTCGTCGTTTTACGAAGGCTGCAAGCGCTGCCTGAAGCCTGGCGGGATTTTTGTGGCGCAAAACGGCGTTTGCTTCCTGCAACAGGATGAAGCGCTTGATAGCCACCGTAAGCTGAGCACCTATTTTGCTGACGTCAGCTTCTACCAGGCGGCGATCCCCACTTACTACGGCGGGATCATGACCTTTGCCTGGGCGACGGATAACGACGTCCTGCGCCATCTCTCCACCGAAATTATCCAGGCCCGCTTCCACCAGGCCGGACTCAAATGCCGATACTACAACCCGGCGATCCACACCGCAGCCTTTGCGTTGCCTCAATATCTGCAAGACGCGCTGTCCTCAAAGGAGGTGAACTAATTGAAAAAGCTTAAACTGCATGGCTTTAACAATCTGACCAAAAGCCTGAGTTTTTGTATTTACGATATCTGCTACGCCAAAACAGCAGAAGAGCGCGATGGTTATATCGCCTATATCGATGAACTCTACAACGCCAACCGTCTGACCGAGATCCTGACAGAGACCTGCTCGATTATCGGCGCCAACATCCTGAATATCGCGCGCCAGGATTACGAGCCGCAGGGAGCAAGCGTCACCATTCTGGTCAGTGAAGAGCCGGTTGACCCGCAGCTTATCGACAAAACCGAGCACCCCGGCCCGCTGCCAGAAGTGGTTGTCGCCCACCTGGATAAAAGCCATATCTGCGTGCACACCTACCCGGAAAGCCACCCGGAAGGCGGACTGTGTACCTTCCGCGCGGATATCGAGGTGTCGACCTGCGGCGTGATTTCACCGCTGAATGCGTTGAATTATTTAATCCACCAGCTGGAATCCGATATCGTCACTATTGATTATCGCGTACGCGGTTTTACCCGTGATATCAACGGCATGAAGCACTTCATCGATCATGAGATCAACTCCATTCAGAACTTCATGTCCGACGACATGAAGTCGCTATACGACATGATGGATGTGAACGTCTATCAGGAGAATATCTTCCACACCAAAATGTTACTTAAGGAATTCGACCTTAAGCACTACATGTTCCACACGAAGCCGGAAGATTTAAGCGAAGAAGAGCGTAAGGTCATTACCGACCTGCTCTGGAAAGAGATGCGCGAAATTTACTACGGCCGTAACATTCCGACCGTGTAATCGTGGCCCGAAGCAGGGACGCTTCGGGGAGTTACTTCTGTTTCATAAAGTCGCGGTAGGCGTTCACCACTTTCAGGAAATCTTCCACACCGCACAGCGACAGGCTCTCTTCGTCGTAGTAGCTCATCCCCTCTTCCATCTCATCACCCGAGAACTCAAGCTGGTTGGCACGCACCATCACCTCTTCGCCATCCATCCACAGGGTGTATTCGTGCCCGGCGCGTTGCCAGGAGCGTTCACTGCCTTTCACCGTTTCCGCTGCCTGTTCGACTTCATCCAGCAGCGCGAGGTTCTCTTTCACCTCTTCGTTAAACCAGTGTCCAACGGCTTCGTGCCCCATCGACATTCGCACTTTCACCACGCCGGTGATGTCGCGCAAAAATTCGTAATCCATAGCGTTTTCCTCTGCAAAGCCATTAGGGTAATTATCGCAGCAGAGAAGAAGAAAAAAAGCGGGAAAGGTGGGAGGAATGAAAATAAAAAAAATACCCCTCACCCTGGCCCTCTCCCAAAGGGAGAGGGAATAAAATCCCCCTCGCCCCTTTGGGGAGAGGGGTTAGGGGTGAGGGGTTGGTTTTTATACTGCCGTCTGGAAGATCACCCCGTCAGCCTTCTCGGTGTACTGAGAGAGCTGGTCGAAGTTCAGATAGCGATAGGTATCCACCGCCGTCTTATCTACCTGAGCCACAAAGGTCTGGTACTCTTCCGGCGTTGGCAGTTTGCCAATCAGCGCCGCAACCGCTGCCAGCTCCGCAGAAGCCAGGTAGACGTTCGCCCCGGTACCCAAACGGTTCGGGAAGTTACGGGTGGAGGTGGAAACCACTGTCGCACCGTCGGCCACGCGCGCCTGGTTGCCCATGCACAGGGAGCAGCCCGGAATTTCAATACGCGCCCCGCTCTTACCGAACACGCTGTAGTAGCCCTCTTCGGTCAGCTGCGCCGCATCCATACGGGTTGGCGGCGCCACCCACAGACGGGTCGGCAGCTGGCCTTTGTGAGTATCCAGCAGCTTACCGGCAGCACGGAAGTGGCCGATGTTGGTCATACAGGAGCCGATGAACACTTCGTCGATCTTATCGCCCTGTACGTCAGAGAGCAGACGCGCATCGTCCGGATCGTTTGGCGCACACAGGATTGGCTCTTTGATATCCGCCAGATCGATATCGATCACCGCCGCGTACTCTGCGTCAGCGTCAGCTTCCAGCAGCTGCGGATCCGCCAGCCATTTTTCCATGCCCTGAATACGACGCTCCAGCGTACGGCGGTCGCCGTAGCCTTCCGCAATCATCCACTTCAGCAGCACGATGTTGGAGGTCAGATACTCAATAATCGGCTCTTTGTTCAGCTTGATGGTACAGCCCGCCGCAGAACGCTCGGCAGAGGCATCGGTCAGCTCGAACGCCTGCTCAACTTTCAGATCCGGCAGACCTTCAATTTCCAGAATGCGGCCAGAGAAGATGTTTTTCTTGCCCTTCTTCTCAACGGTCAGCAGACCCTGTTTGATGGCATACAGCGGGATTGCGTGCACCAGATCGCGCAGAGTGATGCCCGGCTGCATTTTGCCTTTGAAGCGCACCAGCACGGATTCAGGCATGTCGAGAGGCATCACGCCGGTCGCTGCGGCAAACGCCACCAGACCGGAGCCCGCAGGGAAGGAGATACCAATCGGGAAACGGGTATGAGAGTCACCGCCGGTACCCACGGTATCCGGCAGCAGCATGCGGTTCAGCCAGGAGTGGATAACGCCGTCGCCCGGACGCAGGGAGACACCGCCACGGTTCATAATGAAGTCAGGCAGCGTGTGGTGCGTAGTGACGTCAACCGGCTTCGGATATGCCGCAGTGTGGCAGAAGGATTGCATGACCAGGTCAGATGAGAAGCCCAGGCACGCAAGGTCTTTCAGTTCATCACGGGTCATTGGACCGGTGGTGTCCTGAGAGCCCACGGAGGTCATTTTCGGCTCGCAGTACGCGCCAGGACGGATACCAGCGACGCCGCAGGCGCGACCGACCATTTTCTGTGCCAGCGAGAAGCCGCGATTGCTTTCCGCCACGTCTTTCGCCTGACGGAACACGTCACTGTGCGGCAGACCCAGCGCTTCACGCGCTTTGGTGGTCAGGCCACGGCCAATGATCAGCGGAATACGGCCACCGGCACGCACTTCGTCGATCAGCACGTCGGTTTTCAGCTCGAAGCTTGCCAACAGTTCGTTGGTTTCGTGGTTGCGCACTTCGCCTTTATACGGGTAAACGTCAATCACGTCGCCCATGTTCAGGTTGCTCACGTCCACTTCAATTGGCAGAGCGCCCGCATCTTCCATGGTGTTGAAGAAGATTGGCGCGATTTTGCCGCCGAGGCACAGGCCGCCGCCGCGCTTGTTCGGCACGTGCGGAATGTCGTCGCCCATGAACCACAGCACGGAGTTGGTGGCGGATTTACGGGAAGAACCGGTACCAACCACATCACCGACGTAGGCCAGCGGGAAACCTTTCTCCTGAAGCGCTTCGATCTGTTTAATCGGGCCAACGCTACCCGGCTGATCCGGCTCGATGCCTTCACGGGCGTTTTTCAGCATCGCCAGGGCGTGCAGGGGGATATCAGGACGAGACCACGCGTCCGGAGCCGGAGAGAGGTCATCGGTGTTGGTTTCACCGGTAACCTTAAAGACGGTCACGGTAATTTTTTCAGCAAGCGCAGGGCGGTTCAGGAACCATTCGGCATCGGCCCAGGACTGCATCACCTGCTTCGCGTAAACGTTGCCTGCTTTGGCTTTTTCTTCTACATCGTAGAAGTTATCGAACATCAGCAGCGTTGAAGAGAGCGCTTTGGCAGCAATCGGTGCCAGCTTTTCGTTGTCCAGCGCGTCAATCAGCGGATGAATGTTATAGCCGCCCTGCATGGTGCCGAGCAGTTCAATGGCTTTTTCAGGAGTAACCAGTGGGGAGGTGGCTTCGCCTTTGGCGATAGCAGCAAGGAATCCGGCTTTTACGTAGGCAGCTTCATCTACGCCAGGCGGTACGCGGTTGATCAGCAGATCTAACAGGAATTCTTCTTCGCCCTCAGGCGGGTTCTTCAGCAGCTCGACGAGCGCGGCCATTTGGGTTGCATCTAAAGGTTTGGGTACAACTCCCTCGGCGGCACGTTCTGCTACGTGCTTACGGTATTCTTCTAGCACGACGGTTCTCCTCGCTCTCATTGTCATATGCGGCGGGCGTTCTCTTCACGCTCCTGTGAGACAGCAGTTTGTAGGGTAAATGCCCGATACCGCGTCGGGCAGCATAGCAGGATTTCTGCACAGTGTTAATCTGTTTACAAAAAAGCAACATTAAATTATTTGCTGAATCGTTAAGCATGGTGTAACGGGGAGACGAGGCGAATCTTGTCCTCTTTCCCGTCGCCTTTTCAGCTATCCGATATAATTGTGTAATAAATACTCACACTCTTTATCCGGACGCTCAGGTTGGTTTCCCAACAATAGTCAAAACTGTAAAACACGAGTGAATGATACTCGCGGCAACAGCAACGCCTCACGGCACTGCACTCGTCTCGTTGGAGTCAATCTATGAAGTTGCCTTTTAAGCCACATCTTCTTGTTCTGCTTTGCAGTGCGGGGCTGTTTGCCGCCTCGGGTGTCATGTACGTTAAAAGCCGCGCAACGGAACCTGCTACGCCTGCTCCGGTTACACAACAACCTGGCGCACCGGTAGCCCAGCCTGCGCCCGTCGCTGCCCCGGTCTACACTGCGGCGCAAATCGACCAATGGGTTGCCCCTGTCGCGCTTTACCCGGATGCCCTGCTGTCGCAAATCTTGATGGCGTCGACCTACCCGTCAAATGTTATTCAGGCCGCGCAGTGGTCGAAAGACAATCCTAAAATGCAGGGTGATGCCGCCCTTCAGGCGGTAGCCACCCAGCCGTGGGATCCCAGCGTAAAATCCCTGGTTGCGTTTCCTCAGCTGATGTCGTTGATGGGCGAAAATCCGCCATGGGTACAAAATCTGGGAGACGCCTTCCTTGCACAGCCGAAAGATGTGATGGATTCCGTACAGCGGCTGCGCCTGCTGGCCCAACAAACGGGTGCGCTGCAATCCACACCGCAGCAGACGGTCACCACCGTCACGAAACCTGCATCGACAAAAACCACGACAACCGCAACGCCTACCAGCCCAACGGTGATCAAGATTGAATCCGCCGATCCGCAGGTGGTGTATGTTCCCACGTATAACCCGAATACGGTTTATGGTACCTGGCCTAACACCGCTTACCCGCCGGTCTATCTTCCGCCCTCACCCGGCGAGCAATTCACTGACAGTCTGGTTAAAGGATTAGGTTTTAGCCTCGGGGTCGCTACAACCTACGCCATTTTCAGCAATATTGACTGGGATGACGACGACTGGGATCACCATCATCACGATGATGACTGGGACAATCACGGCGGTTATAACCGCAACGGTGATAACAACATCAATATCCACGTGGATAATTTCAACAGAATCAGCGGGCAGCACCTGAACGGTAATAACCACACCTGGCAGCACAATCCAGCCTATCGTGAAGGCATGCCTTACCCGAATAACCAGCTGGCTAACCGCTTCCACTCTACACAGACAGCCACCGGGCTAAGCGCGACGCAGCAAAAACCAGTCAATCGCGACAGCCAGCGCCAGGCCGCTCTCAGCCAGATGGAACAATCAACGGGTAAAACCCTCCCACACTCAGTACATACAGCCACGCGGGACGCACAACGTCTGGCCTCAACGCAAAAGTTGAAGCAGATCTCGCAGCGAAATAACTATCGTGGATATGACACCAGGCCGCAGGCCGTAAAACGGACGAGCACGCCGCAGCGTGTACATCATCAGACTGACATGCACAGACAGGAGAAGCGGGTTTCACAGACGGTACAGCAGCCAGCCAGGCTGCATCGGGCCAATGCCCTGAGCGGCAACGACAGCCGCTCCGCGAACTGGCAAGCCCAGCAGCAGCGCGGGGCGCAAAGCCGGCAGCTCGCTACTCGTCAACATCAGCCGCGCCAGCTCACTGGTGAACGCGCTGAACGCCATGAATTCCGTCATCGTTAAGGGAGCCGACATGAAACGTCAATTACTCAGTGGAATGGTGTTGTTCATGGTCTCGGCGGCCGTCATGGCACAGCAATCGTTCAGTTCGCCAGAACAGGCGACCAGTGCGCTGGCAAGCGCCATCAGCGAGCAAAATGAAAGTGCGATGAACAATTTGCTCGGTGAAAACTGGCGCGATTTCCTGCCGCCCGAAGGCGTTGATCCCGAAGCGGTCGATCGCTTCCTGCGCGACTGGAACGTTCATCATAAAACCGTCATCAGTGGCAACGTGGCGCACCTGGTGGTGGGCGATAACGGCTGGCAGCTACCAATCCCGGTGGTCAAAACGGCATCTGGCTGGCAGTTTGATATGCAGGAAGCCGCAGAAGAGATCCTGACCCGCGAAATCGGGCGCAACGAACTCGCAGCCATCGAAGCGCTTCACGCCTATGTTGATGCCCAGCAGAGCTATTTTGCGATGAACCAAAAGTACGCGCAGAAGATAGTCAGTTCTGAAGGTAAAAAGGATGGACTGTACTGGCCCGTCGCTCCCGGTGAAACGCCCAGCCCACTGGGTCCGGCGTTCAGTCCTCCACAGTCGGGGGCGGGTTACCATGGTTACCGATTCCGCATCCTGCCGGATAAAAATGGCTTTGCCATGGTCGCCTGGCCGGTGAACTACGGTCAGACGGGGGTAATGAGCTTTGTAATTAACCAGGATGACGCGGTTTATCAGGCAGATCTCGGCAACGATTCGGCGCAGAAAGCGCAGGCTCTTAGTGAATACCAGCCGGATAAGACCTGGCAGCCTGTCACACCCTGAACGCAGCGCATAAAAAAAGCGGCCTGAGGCCGCTTTTTTCATCTGAAGAAACTTATTTCTTCTTCGCTTTCGCGTTTGGCAGGTCAGTAATGCTACCTTCAAACACTTCTGCCGCCAGGCCCACGGACTCATGCAGAGTCGGGTGTGCGTGGATGGTCAGCGCGATGTCTTCTGCGTCGCAGCCCATTTCGATAGCCAGACCGATTTCACCCAGCAGCTCGCCGCCGTTGGTACCGACAATCGCACCACCGATGACGCGGTGAGTCTCTTTGTCGAAGATCAGTTTGGTCATACCGTCTGCGCAGTCGGACGCGATAGCACGGCCAGAAGCAGCCCACGGGAAGGTGGCAGTTTCGTAGCTGATGCCTTTCTCTTTCGCTTCTTTCTCAGTCAGACCAACCCATGCAACTTCTGGCTCGGTATACGCGATAGATGGGATCACTTTCGGATCGAAGTAATGCTTCATGCCGGCGATAACTTCAGCGGCAACATGACCTTCGTGAACACCTTTGTGCGCCAGCATTGGCTGACCGACGATATCGCCGATAGCAAAGATGTGCGGCACGTTGGTACGCAGCTGTTTGTCAACGCGGATGAAGCCACGGTCGTCCACTTCCACGCCAGCTTTGCCCGCGTCGAGGTTTTTACCGTTCGGCACACGGCCAATAGCCACCAGCACGGCGTCGTAACGCTGTGGTTCGGATGGGGCTTTTTTGCCTTCCATGGAAACGTAAATACCGTCTTCTTTCGCTTCAACGGCAGTCACTTTGGTTTCCAGCATCAGGTTGAATTTCTTGCTGATGCGTTTGGTGAAGACTTTAACGATATCTTTGTCGGCTGCCGGGATTACCTGGTCGAACATTTCAACCACGTCGATCTCTGAACCCAGCGCATGGTACACAGTACCCATTTCCAGACCGATGATACCGCCGCCCATAACCAGCAGACGCTTAGGAACGGTTTTCAGCTCCAGCGCATCGGTGGAATCCCACACGCGTGGATCTTCATGTGGAATGAATGGCAGTTCGATTGGGCGAGAGCCTGCCGCGATGATCGCGTTGTCGAAGTTGATCACGGTTTTGCCGTTTTCGCCTTCCACTTCCAGGGTGTTCGCACCGGTGAATTTACCCAGACCGTTTACCACTTTCACTTTACGGCCTTTGGCCATACCCGCCAGACCGCCGGTCAGCTGAGTGATAACTTTCTCTTTCCAGGTACGAATTTTGTCGATATCGGTTTTCGGCTCGCCGAAGACGATACCGTGTTCAGCCAGCGCTTTGGCTTCTTCGATAACTTTCGCTACGTGCAGCAGCGCTTTAGAAGGGATACAGCCGACGTTCAGACAAACACCGCCGAGGGTGCTGTAACGTTCTACGATGACGGTTTCCAGACCTAAATCCGCGGCGCGAAATGCTGCGGAGTAACCTGCCGGGCCTGCCCCAAGTACTACGACCTGAGTTTTGATTTCTGTGCTCATCATGACCTCTTAATGTATACCCGTCGTCCACCGGGTCGTTCTATCCGCCCGTATTTTACAAAATTGTTAACAATTTTGAAACAACAAACGGCTCACGAATTATCGCTTTCACCAATAACCTCAAAAACCCCATGAGATTATCAGAAAAAAGCCGGCCGACTGGCCGGCTTTTCGATTACATCACCAGGCGGCGAATGTCGCTCAGGGTGTTGTTGATGATGGTGATGAAACGCGCACCATCAGCCCCGTCGATTACGCGGTGGTCGAAGGACAGAGAGATTGGCATCATCAGACGCGGCACGAACTCTTTGCCATTCCACACCGGCTCCATCGCGGACTTGGACACACCGAGGATAGCCACTTCCGGCGCGTTTACAATCGGCGCGAAGTGGGTGGTACCCAGGCCGCCGATGCTGGAGATAGTGAAGCAGCCGCCCTGCATTTCGCCGGCAGTCAGCTTACCATCACGCGCTTTTTTGGAGATGGTGGTCAGTTCACGGGACAGCTCGGTAATGCTCTTCTTGTTCACGTCTTTGAAGACCGGAACCACCAGACCATTTGGCGTATCAACCGCAACACCGATGTTGATGTATTTCTTCAGCGTCAGCTTCTGGCCGTCTTCGGACAGGGAGCTGTTGAAGCGTGGCATCTGCTCAAGGGCAGCGGCAACGGCCTTCATGATAAAGACCACTGGGGTGAACTTCACGTCCAGCTTACGCTTCTCAGCTTCGGCGTTCTGCTGTTTACGGAACGCTTCCAGATCGGTGATATCGGTCTTATCGAAGTGCGTAACGTGCGGGATCATCACCCAGTTACGGCTCAGGTTAGCACCAGAGATTTTCTGGATACGGCCCAGCTCCACTTCTTCGATTTCACCGAACTTGCTGAAGTCCACTTTCGGCCATGGCAGCATGCCCGGGATACCGCCGCCAGCGGCTGCCGCAGGTGCAGCTTCGGCGCGTTTCACCGCGTCTTTCACGTAAGCCTGAACGTCTTCGCGCAGGATACGACCTTTACGGCCGGTGCCCTTCACTTTCGCCAGGTTCACACCGAATTCGCGCGCCAGGCGACGAATCAGCGGAGTCGCGTGGACGTAAGCGTCGTTTTCAGCGAACTCAGATTTTTCTGCTTTAGCAGCAGGGGCAGCAGCAGGTTTAGCAGCCTGAGCCGGTGCAGCAGCAGGTGCCGGAGCAGCCGCGGCAGCCGGAGCGGCGCCTTCCACTTCGAAGACCATGATCAGAGAGCCGGTAGACACTTTGTCGCCGGTGCTGATTTTGATCTCTTTAACGGTACCGGCGAACGGCGCAGGCACTTCCATAGAAGCTTTGTCGCCTTCAACGGTGATCAGTGACTGTTCAGCGGCAACTTTGTCGCCCACTTTCACCATCACTTCGGTCACTTCAACTTCGTCACCGCCGATATCCGGTACGTTAACGTCTTTCGCGCCTCCAGCAGCCGCTGGTGCAGCGGCCGGAGCCGGAGCAGCAGCCTGAGCAGGCGCAGCGGCAGGTGCTGCACCCGCCACTTCGAAGACCATGATCAGCGAGCCGGTAGACACTTTGTCGCCGGTGTTGATCTTGATCTCTTTAACGGTACCGGCGAACGGTGCTGGCACTTCCATAGAGGCTTTGTCGCCTTCTACGGTGATCAGTGACTGCTCAGCCGCAACGGTGTCGCCCACTTTCACCAGGATTTCGGTAACTTCAACTTCGTCACCGCCGATGTCAGGCACATTTACTTCTTTCGCTGCCGCGGCCGCTGCTGGAGCAGCAGCAGGAGCGGCTTCTTTCTTCTCTTCCTGCGCAGGTGCAGCAGCTGCTGCACCGTCGGCGGAATCGAAAATCATGATCAGTTTGCCAGTCTCGGTTTTATCGCCAACAGAGACTTTGATCTCTTTAACGATGCCAGCCTGAGGAGACGGGACTTCCATAGAGGCTTTGTCGCCTTCTACGGTGATCAGCGACTGTTCAGCTTCAACTTTGTCGCCTACTTTGACCAGGATCTCGGTGATTTCAACTTCATCAGCCCCGATGTCCGGTACATTGATTTCGATAGCCATTATTCTTTTACCTCTTACGCCAGACGCGGGTTAACTTTATCTGCATCGATGTTGAATTTGGTGATTGCGTCCGCAACCACTTTCTTATCGATTTCGCCACGTTTAGCCAGTTCGCCCAGTGCTGCTACAACCACGTAGGAAGCATCAACTTCGAAGTGGTGACGTAGGTTTTCGCGACTGTCAGAACGACCGAAGCCGTCAGTACCCAGTACGCGATAATCATCAGCTGGAACGTAAGTACGAACCTGCTCAGCGAACAGTTTCATATAGTCAGTAGACGCCACCGCTGGCGCGTCGTTCATCACCTGAGCGATGTACGGAACGCGTGGGGTTTCCATTGGGTGCAGCATGTTCCAGCGCTCACAATCCTGGCCATCACGCGCCAGTTCAGTGAAGGAGGTCACAGAGTACACATCGGAACCCACACCGTAGTCTTTCGCCAGGATCTGCGCTGCTTCACGAACGTGACGCAGGATAGAACCGGAGCCCAGCAGCTGAACTTTACCTTTGCTACCTTCGATGGTTTCGAGTTTGTAGATACCTTTACGGATACCTTCCTCGGCACCTGCTGGCATTGCCGGCATGTGGTAGTTTTCGTTCAGGGTGGTGATGTAGTAGTAAACGTTCTCTTGCGCTTCACCGTACATGCGCTGCAGACCGTCATGCATGATGACTGCCACTTCGTACGCGTAAGACGGGTCGTAAGAGATACAGTTAGGGATAGTCAGAGACTGAATGTGGCTGTGGCCATCTTCGTGCTGCAGACCTTCACCGTTCAGGGTCGTACGACCAGAAGTACCACCAATCAGGAAGCCGCGAGCCTGCTGGTCGCCGGCCTGCCAGCACAGGTCACCGATACGCTGGAACCCGAACATGGAGTAGTAGATGTAGAACGGGATCATCGGCAGGTTGTTGGTGCTGTAAGAGGTCGCAGCAGCCAGCCAGGATGCGCCTGCGCCCAGCTCGTTGATACCTTCCTGCAGGATCTGACCTTTCTCGTCTTCTTTGTAGTATGCAACCTGCTCACGGTCCTGCGGGGTGTACTGCTGGCCGTTCGGGCTGTAGATACCGATCTGACGGAACAGACCTTCCATACCGAAAGTACGCGCTTCGTCGGCGATGATTGGAACCAGACGATCTTTGATTGACTTGTTCTTCAGCATCACGTTCAGGGCACGAACGAAAGCGATAGTGGTAGAGATCTCTTTGTTCTGCTCTTCCAGCAGCTGAGAGAAGTCTTCCAGGGCTGGCAGTTCCAGCTTCTCGGTGAAGTTAGGCTGACGAGCAGGCAGATAGCCTTTCAGCGCCTGACGACGTTCGTGCAGGTACTTGTGCTCTTCAGACCCTTCCGGGAAGGTGATGTAAGACAGGTTTTCTACCTGCTCATCGGTCACTGGAACGTTGAAACGGTCGCGGATATAACGCACGCCGTCCATGTTCATTTTCTTAACCTGGTGAGCGATGTTTTTACCTTCTGCGGTATCACCCATGCCGTAACCTTTGATGGTGTGGGCCAGGATCACAGTCGCTTTACCTTTGGTTTCCTGCGCTTTTTTCAGTGCAGCGTAAACTTTCTTCGGATCGTGACCACCGCGGTTCAGCGCCCAGATCTGCTCGTCAGTCCAGTCTGCAACCAGGGCTGCGGTTTCAGGATATTTGCCGAAGAAGTGCTCACGAACGTAGGCACCGTCTTTGGATTTGAAGGTCTGGTAGTCGCCGTCAACGGTTTCGTTCATCAGCTGGATCAGTTTACCGCTGGTGTCTTTACGCAGCAGCTCATCCCAACGACCGCCCCACATGACTTTGATCACGTTCCAGCCTGCACCCGCGAAGATGCCTTCCAGTTCGTTAATGATCTTGCCGTTACCGGTTACCGGACCATCCAGACGTTGCAGGTTACAGTTGATGATGAAGCACAGGTTGTCCAGCTTCTCACGGGTCGCGATGGTGATCGCGCCTTTAGATTCTGGCTCATCCATTTCACCGTCGCCCAGGAAGGCGTAAACGGTCTGCTCAGAGGTGTCTTTCAGACCACGGTGTTCCAGGTACTTCAGGAATTTAGCCTGATAGATTGCACCAATTGGACCCAGACCCATAGATACGGTCGGGAACTGCCAGAACTCAGGCATCAGTTTAGGGTGCGGATAAGAAGACAGACCCTTACCGTGAACTTCCTGACGGAAGTTGTTCATCTGCTCTTCAGTCAGACGACCTTCCAGGAAGGCACGTGCATAGATGCCCGGAGAGATGTGGCCCTGGAAGTACACCAGATCGCCGCCGTCTTTCTCGTTGGCTGCACGGAAGAAGTGGTTGAAGCACACTTCGTAAACGGTCGCAGAGGACTGGAAGGACGCCATGTGGCCACCCAGTTCCAGATCTTTCTTGGATGCGCGCAGAACGGTCATGATAGCGTTCCAGCGGATAGCAGAACGGATACGGCGTTCCAGATCCAGATTGCCCGGGTATTCCGGTTCGTCTTCGACGGCAATCGTGTTTACGTAGTTGCTAGCCCCTGCACCTGAAGCCACTTTCACGCCGCCTTTGCGCGCTTCTGAAAGCAGCTGATCAATCAGATACTGAGCACGCTCAACACCTTCTTCACGGATGACCGATTCGATCGCCTGTAGCCAGTCGCGAGTTTCGATCGGATCCACGTCATTTTGGAGACGTTCTGACATGGGGGTATTCCTTATCTATCTAATACGTTGATTTGTCTGGAACCTGTCCCATTGTGCTCTCGGTTAAGAACACAATAAGACAGGTTCTGCGTTTAGTTGCCGCGCTCTAAAAGTACCTGGCGCTTAATCCTTTCGTTGCTGTATGCGGCGCAATGAACGCTCGCGACGCGATTGTTCACGGCTGCGGTCCAGCAAGATTTCCTCAATGAAAGCCAGATGGCGGTGCGACGCTTCACGCGCCTGCTCCGGTTCCCCGGCCATTATCGCCTCGAATACTCGGGTGCGATGGTTGCTTACCAGCGGGAGCATCTCCCGACGGGCATACAACAATTCAAAATTCTGACGAACGTTCTGGGCCAGCATGGGCTCCATGCAGCGTAGCAGATGGAGGAGCACCACGTTGTGCGCTGCTTCGGTGACGGCAATTTGATACTGGACAACGGCGCTGGATTCGGCGTCTAAGTCGCCGGACTGCTGTGCCCGTTCAATGGCCTGATGCAGCTCGCGAATACGTACGCGGTCTTCATCAGTGCTGCGAAGGGCGGCGTAATAGGCCGCGATACCTTCCAGCGCGTGACGGGTCTCAAGCAGATCAAACTGGGATTCTGGGTGGTCAGAGAGAAGTTCTACCAGCGGGTCGCTGAAGCTCTGCCACAGGCTGTTTTGCACAAAGGTTCCGCCACCCTGACGACGGAGCAACAGGCCCTTTGCTTCGAGACGTTGAATCGCCTCACGCAAAGAGGGGCGTGAAACGTCGAACTGTTTTGCCAGCTCGCGTTCTGGCGGGAGTTTCTCGCCCGGGCGCAGTGTCCCTTCGAGAATCAAAAACTCCAGCTGCTGCTCAATCACATCGGAAAGTTTTGGTTGGCGAATTTTGCTGTAGGCCATATTCCCTGTCTTACGCCTTTTTGCCCGGAGTCAATTGGTCTTACCAATTTCATGTTCGTATCGCTAAAGTAACAAAGTATTCACCTTCTGTCCATATTGGTTTTGATTGAAATCAGGAAACCCGGCACATTTTAACAACCTTACAGAACTAACGTTTCAGGAATGTAACTTTGCACAAATGAAATGGTTACTCCCAAAGGGGCAGTTTTAACCATATTTAAACGAGGGATTTTGCAATCTGAAGCGATTCAACAAGGCAAAATATGAAAATTCGTCCACTTATGACGCATTTCTATTCTATAGGTTGGGGTATGAGGGGTTAACGTACCGATTTACAATTGGTTTCTTTTTATTCAAGTCGTCATCATCCCTTCATAAAGCAGGTGCATTCGCTGGCACTTACCACTATTCTGGCGCTAACGGAAGCCATCTCCGCTTTTTTCGGTATCGTTAACCGTAAAGAAATAAATACAGAATATGGACTTTCATAATTACACACGCACAGCGTGAACATAACAACCACACACGAGGTTTCAAATGGAAGCTCAACAGCATGGCGATCAGCTAAAGCGCGGCCTTAAAAACCGCCATATTCAGCTCATCGCCCTGGGCGGTGCTATTGGTACTGGCCTGTTTCTGGGCAGTGCGTCCGTTATCCAGTCGGCCGGTCCGGGCATCATTCTGGGTTACGCGATTGCAGGTTTCATTGCGTTTTTGATTATGCGCCAGTTAGGGGAAATGGTCGTTGAGGAGCCGGTTGCAGGCTCTTTTAGCCACTTTGCCTACAAATACTGGGGCAGCTTTGCGGGCTTCGCCTCTGGATGGAACTACTGGGTTCTTTACGTGCTGGTTGCTATGGCGGAACTCACCGCCGTCGGTAAATACATTCAATTCTGGTACCCGGAGATCCCCACCTGGGCGTCTGCGGCAGTCTTCTTCGTGCTGATCAACGCCATTAACCTGACCAACGTGAAAGTGTTTGGGGAAATGGAGTTCTGGTTCGCCATTATCAAAGTAATTGCCGTTGTAGCGATGATCATTTTTGGCGGCTGGCTGCTCTTCAGCGGCAACGGTGGCCCGCAGGCAACCGTGCGCAACCTCTGGGAACAGGGCGGGTTCCTGCCGCACGGCATGACCGGCCTGGTAATGATGATGGCGATCATTATGTTCTCCTTCGGCGGTCTGGAGCTGGTGGGCATCACCGCCGCGGAAGCCGACAACCCGGAGCAGAGCATCCCGAAAGCCACAAATCAGGTTATCTACCGTATTCTGATCTTCTACGTGGGCTCCCTGGCGGTCCTGCTCTCCCTGCTGCCATGGACACGCGTCACGGCGGATACCAGCCCGTTTGTGCTGATCTTCCACGAGCTGGGCGACACCTTCGTGGCGAACGCGCTTAACGTCGTAGTGCTGACCGCCGCGCTCTCTGTTTATAACAGCTGCGTTTACTGCAACAGCCGTATGCTGTTCGGCCTGGCGCAACAGGGCAACGCACCGAAAGCGCTGCTTACCGTTGATAAACGTGGCGTACCGGTTAACACCATTATCGTGTCGGCGGTCGTGACGGCGCTTTGCGTTCTGATTAACTACCTGGCACCGGAATCGGCCTTCGGCCTGCTGATGGCGTTGGTGGTTTCCGCGCTGGTGATCAACTGGGCGATGATTAGCCTCGCGCACATCAAGTTCCGCCGCGCCAAGCAGCAGCAGGGCGTAACCACGCGCTTCCCTGCCCTGCTCTATCCGCTGGGGAACTGGGTTTGCCTGCTGTTCATGGCGGCCGTGCTGGTCATCATGCTCATCACGCCAGGCATGGCGATTTCCGTCTACCTCATCCCGGTGTGGATTGCGATCCTCGGCGTGGGCTATATGGTGAAACAGAAAAATGCCAAAACGGTGAAAGCGCACTAAGTGTTTTCTCGCTGTACCCGCGGTTGCGGGTACAGCGTCTTGTTACCTTCCTCACAAATTCACGCCAACAGCAAAATCCTCCATATCACCGCCCTTATATTGCAACGCATATATCCGTTTGCCAGCGAATAATTCTCTCCATACCGAAACCCGGAGATCTGTCGATGGATAACAACAAACTGTCAGTAAAAGAAAAGATCGGCTATGGCATGGGTGACGCCGGATGCAACATTATCTTTGGCGCCATCATGTTATTTGTTAACTATTTTTATACGGATATTTTTGGTCTGGCGCCTGCGCTGGTTGGGGTACTGCTGCTGTCCGTTCGCGTGATTGACGCCGTAACGGACCCAATCATGGGCGCGATTGCCGACCGTACCCGCAGCAAATATGGCCGATTTCGTCCATGGCTACTGTGGATTGCCTTCCCCTATGCGCTGTTCAGCATCCTGATGTTCACCACCCCAGAGTGGAGCTATAACAGCAAAGTTATCTATGCATTTGTCACCTACTTCCTGCTGTCGCTGACCTATACCGCCATCAACATTCCGTACTGCTCGCTCGGTGGCGTGATCACCAACGACCCAAAAGAGCGCGTAGCCTGCCAGTCCTATCGTTTTGTTATGGTCGGTATCGCCACGCTGCTGCTGTCGCTTACGCTCCTGCCAATGGCTGACTGGTTCGGTGGGGATAACAAAGCCAAAGGCTACCAGATGGCGATGACCGTGCTGGCGCTGATTGGTACCTGCATGTTCCTGTTCTGCTTCGCCACGGTGCGCGAGCGCGTTCGCCCGGCTGTACAAACCCACGACGAACTGAAAAACGACCTGAAGGATGTGTGGAAGAATGACCAGTGGGTGCGCATCCTGCTTCTGACGCTCTGCAACGTCTGCCCGGGCTTTATCCGCATGGCGGCCACCATGTATTACGTCACCTGGGTAATGGGGCAAAGCACCCATTTCGCCACGCTGTTTATCAGCCTGGGCGTTGTCGGCATGATGTTCGGCAGTATGCTGGCGAAAGTGCTGACCGACCGCTGGTGCAAGCTGAAGGTCTTCTTCTGGACCAACATCGCGCTGGCGATTTTCTCCTGCGCCTTCTACTTCTTCGACCCGAAAGCGACGACAACCATTGTTGTGCTTTACGTCCTGCTGAATATCCTGCACCAGATCCCATCCCCTCTGCACTGGTCACTGATGGCCGACGTGGACGACTACGGTGAATGGAAAACCGGGAAACGTATCACCGGGATAAGCTTCTCCGGCAACATTTTCTTCCTGAAGCTGGGTCTGGCGATTGCCGGGGCGATGGTTGGCTTCCTGCTCTCCTGGTACGGTTATGACGCGGGCGCAAAAGCGCAGAGCACGGATGCCATCAACGGCATTGTGCTGCTCTTTACCGTCATTCCTGGCATTGGATATTTAATTACCGCGGGCGTTGTACGTCTGCTGAAAGTGGACCGTGAGACCATGAAGCAAATCCAGTCCGATCTGGAGAAGCGTCGCACCAACTATCGTGAACTGAGCGACTATCAGGAATTTAAAGCCGCTGAGACTAAATAAGGAAAGCCGAATGCAAACCTGGCCAAACCCGTTTATTGAACAACGCGCCGACCCGTATATCCTGCGCCACGAAGGACAATATTACTTTATCGCCTCCGTGCCGGAGTATGACCGGCTGGCGATCCGCCGCGCGGACTCGCTGGAAGATTTAGGCAATGCCGAAGAGGTAGTTGTCTGGCGCAAGCCCGACACCGGCCCGATGAGCCAGCTGATCTGGGCACCGGAACTGCATCATATCGACGGCAAGTGGTACATCTACTTTGCCGCCACACATACCCAGGCGCTCGACGAACTCGGGATGTTCCAGCATCGCATGTTCGCCATTGAATGCGCAGATCGCGATCCGCTCACCGGTACATGGGTGGAAAAAGGGCAAATCAAAACCCCGTTTGACACCTTCGCGCTGGATGCCACTACCTTTGTGCATCAGGGCAAACGCTGGTATCTGTGGGCGCAAAAAGCCCCGGACATTTCCGGTAACTCCAATCTTTACCTGTGTGAAATGGAAAATCCGTGGACGCTGAAAGGCGAGCCGGTGATGCTCAGTAAACCGGAATATGACTGGGAGTGCCGCGGATTCTGGGTCAACGAAGGCCCGGCGGTGCTGTTCCATGGCGATAAGCTATTTATCAGCTATTCCGCCAGCGCCACCGACGAGAATTACTGCATGGGATTACTGTGGATAGACGTAGATGCCGATCCGCAAAACCCGACTAACTGGCATAAATCCCCGCGCCCGGTGTTCGTCACCAGCTACGAAAACCGTCAGTATGGACCAGGCCATAACAGCTTTACGCAGACGCCGGAAGGCGACGATGTGCTGGTCTACCACGCGCGAAACTACACTGAAATTGAAGGCGATCCGCTTTACGATCCGAATCGCCACACTCGCCTGAAGCTCGTCCGCTGGGACGACAACGGGATGCCTGATTTCGGCATCCCGCCTGCGGATACGCTGTAACGGCTTCGGCGCGCTGGGTCAGACCAGCGTGCCGTAAATCGTCAGCAACGCCACAATCACCACCACCACAAACGACGTTTTTTTCGCCATCGAGACGGCAGCTTTAGGCGTTTCGACTTTGTTCGTGTGCGGCTCGCGAGCCAGCGAGAATTGAGCCAGTCGGGTTAAGACCTGATACTGCGCGGTATGGCGGTCTGCAAGGGAGGCAAACCACGCTGGCAACGCCTTTTCACCGTGACCGATGAGGGCATAGACCACGCCGACCAGTCGCACCGGAAGCCAGTCGAGCACGTGCAGAATGGCATCAATGCCGGACTGGAGACGTTCATGCGGCGTAAGGTAGCGGGCAAGCCAGGTCTGCCAGGCGCGCAGAAAAGCATAGCCCATCAGCAGTACTGGTCCCCATGGACCGCCCACCACAAACCAGAACAGCGGCGCCAGGTAGTAACGGAAGTTAATCCACAGCAGCGCGTTTTGTAGCTCGCGCAGAAATTCGCGTTCATCGCAGTCCGGCGGTACGCCGTGGATCATCGTCAGCTCGCTCGCCATCGCGCCGCGCGCGTGGACATCATCCCGGGAAGCAGCTTTCAGATACGCGTGATAGTGCAAACGCACCTTGCCCGCGCCAATACACAACACGCCCAGCAGTATCCATACCACCAGCAGCGGCACGTTGAAAAAGAGGCCGTAAAGTGAGCGTAGCAACAGGAACGTAATCACCATCACACCTGCCGTCATAAGCAGCGTGCGTAGCATGGAAAAATGCCTGATCCGGCGGAATAACACTTCCAGCCGATGATCCAGATGCCAGTGCTCGCCGAGCTTAAACAGGCGTTCGGCGATCATAACCAGCAGCATGGTAAACAACGTCATGTTATCTCCTTATCTGACGACGTGGTAAGCATGGCGTGAAACCGGGACCAGTCAAACGCCGGGCCGGGGTCGGTTTTTCTTTCGGGGGCGATGTCGCTGTGCCCCGTAATATTGTCTGCAATGGCGGGATAAAGCCCCACTAAAGTTTGCGTCACAGCAACCAGTTTCTGATATTGCGCATCGGTGTAAGGCGTGGTGTCCATTCCTTCCAGTTCAATTCCAATGGAGAAATCATTGCACCGCTCGCGCCCCTGATACATCGACACGCCGGCATGCCAGGCTCGCTTATCAAAAGGAACATACTGAACCACTTCGCCATCACGGCGGATCAGGCAGTGCGCCGATACGCGCAAATGCGCAATCTCAGCAAAGTAAGGATGAGCATCGGGATCTATCGTTCCTGTGAATAACGCGTCGATCCACGGACCGCCAAACTCACCTGGCGGGAGACTTATGTTGTGAACCACCAGCAGTGTGGGCTTTTCATCCTCCGGGCGGCAATCGTGGTGCGGCGACGGTACATGTCGCGCGTCCACCAGCCATCCGTTTTCTAACAACATGCTGGAACTCCTTATCTATGGTGCTGTTACTCGGTTCAGAGTAGCATGTTTCAATATTATGATTCGTTACCAATTTGGAGTTTTATCATGCCGCCTCGCCGCTATAACCCCGACCACCGACGTGACGCGCTTCTGGAACGTATTAATAGTGATATCCCGGCAAGCGTTGCCCATGCCCTGAGAGAAGACCTCGGCGGTGACGTCAGCGCCGATAACGATATTACCGCCCAATTGTTGCCAAAAGAGACACGGTCGCACGCGGTAGTCATCACCCGCGAAGCGGGGGTTTTCTGCGGCAAACGCTGGGTTGAGGAGGTCTTTACCCAGCTGGCGGGCGACGAGGTGCAGGTAACATGGCACGTTGAGGACGGTGATGCGGTCACGGCAAATCAGCCACTGTTCGAGCTGGACGGCCCGTCCCGCGTCTTGCTGACCGGTGAACGCACCGCGCTCAATTTTGTGCAAACGCTCTCTGGCGTTGCCAGTGAAGTACGCCGCTACGTTGACCTGCTGGCAGGCACCCGCACGCAGCTGCTGGATACCCGTAAAACCCTGCCGGGCCTGCGCACCGCGCTGAAATACGCCGTGCTCTGCGGCGGTGGCGCCAACCATCGTCTGGGGCTATCCGATGCCTTCCTGATCAAAGAGAACCACATTATTGCCTCTGGCTCGGTACGTCAGGCCGTGGAAAAAGCCTTCTGGCTGCATCCGGATGTGCCGGTCGAAGTGGAAGTGGAAACGCTGGATGAGCTGGACGAGGCCATTAAAGCGGGGGCTGACATCATCATGCTCGATAACTTCGACACGGAGCAGATGCGTGAAGCGGTCAAACGCACAAACGGCCAGGCGCAGCTTGAGGTGTCCGGCAACGTGACGTTCGACACCCTCCGCGAATTTGCTGAAACCGGCGTCGATTATATCTCCGTTGGCGCCCTGACCAAGCACGTACGTGCCCTGGACCTCTCGATGCGCTTCAAATAACTGATCTTCCCCTCTCCGCCCGGAGAGGGGAAATACGAAACCGCTCGCAATTACGCTGTCCTTCTCTGCAACACTGAATCATTTCCCTGAAAGCCCTTTCACGTTCGCGCTTTTGCCCCTCGTTTCTGCGCGCCGGTACTGCCACAGTAGCGCCACTTAACGTAAGGAGCAGATATGAACAGACAACAAGGATTTACCCTGATTGAGCTAATGGTGGTCATTGGCATTATTGCCATCCTGAGCGCGATTGGCATCCCGGCCTATCAGAACTACCTGCGAAAAGCAGCGCTCACCGATATGCTTCAAACGTTCATTCCCTACCGCACCGCTATTGAGCTTTGCGCCCTGGATCGTGGTGGTGTGGATCGCTGCGACGCAGGAACCAATGGCATCCCCTCCCCGACTACCACGCGTTACGTTTCAGCGATGAGCGTGGCGAAGGGGGTCGTATCGTTAACAGGGCAGGAAAGCCTTAACGGACTTGAAGTGCTCATGACACCGATCTGGAGCGACGGTAACGGTATGACGGGCTGGACGCGTGCCTGCAACATTGCGTCCGACACGGCGCTCAGACAAGCCTGTGAAGATGTTTTCCGCTTCGACAACAACTGACAGGAGTGGACAATGAACACCGAACAGCTTATGACGCTCTGTCAGCGCCATCACGCACTGCTACTCGCAAGCGACACCGAGATGATCAGCATTGCGGTGGTGGGTAATCCTGCCTCTGAGCTGATGGAAGCGTTACGCTTCGCCACGCAGAAACGTATTGATATTGAGTGCTGGACGGCCGAACGGATGGAAAAACGGCTTCAGTCCCTCTCATCATCACACCTGCCGGGAATAGTGCCAAACTCAGCCGCTGACGTGCTCAGTACAACGTTGCAGCAGGCAGTGAACCAGCGGGCTTCTGACATCCATATTGAACCGACGGAGCACGGCTACCAGATCCGTTTGCGAATCGACGGTGTGCTCTACCCGCAACCGCCGGTTTCCGCCGCCCTCGGTACGACGCTTGCCGCACGCCTGAAGGTGCTGGGCCAACTGGATATTGCGGAGCGCCGCCTGCCGCAGGACGGTCAGTTTACGGTGGAGCTGGCAAGCGTCCCCGTCTCTTTTCGTATCGCAACCCTTCCCTGTAGCGGTGGAGAAAAAATCGTGCTTCGTCTGCTTCACCAGGTGCAGCAGGCACTGGAGCTTGAACTGCTGGGGATGAGTGCAGACCAGCAGGCCCGTTTTGCCGGGGCGCTTAACAGCCCTCAGGGGTTGATTCTGGTCACCGGCCCGACCGGTAGTGGGAAAACGGTGACGCTGTACAGCGCGTTACAGGCGCGAAATACCCCTGACGTTAATATTTGCAGCGTGGAAGATCCCGTTGAAATCCCGCTTGCAGGCTTAAACCAGACGCAGATTAATCCGCGCGCGGGGCTGACCTTCCAGAGCGTGCTGCGTGCCCTGCTCAGGCAGGATCCTGACATCATTATGGTGGGTGAAATTCGTGACGGCGAAACGGCAGAAATTGCCATTAAGGCGGCGCAAACCGGGCATCTGGTGCTGTCCACCCTTCATACTAATTCGACGACTGAAACGCTGGTACGGTTGCAACAGATGGGCGTCGCGCGCTGGATGATCTCTTCGGCGCTCTCGATGGTGATTGCCCAGCGGCTGGTGCGTCGTTTATGCCCGTACTGCCGACAGGAAGCCAACCGCCACACCGAATTACCTCGCACGCTGTGGCCCCGGCCGCTTCCTCGCTGGCAACCCACCGGTTGCGAGCGCTGCTACCACGGTTTTTATGGTCGCGTAGCCATTTTTGAAGTGCTCGTCATCGACGACACGCTGCGGCAGGCCATCGCCAGCGGAGCAAGCACGGAGGTGATTGGGTCCAGCGCTCGTCAGGCGGGAATGACCTCTTTGTTTGAGCACGGCTGCATGGCCGTGGAGCAAGGGCTGACCACGCTCGAAGAGTTGTTGCGCGTCCTGGGAATGCCCGATGGCTGCTAATTCGCTCTGGCGCTGGCGTGCCCTGACCACCGAGGGGGAGGTGCAAACCGGCACCCTCTGGGCCATCGACCGTAACGCAGCTTACACGGCTCTGGTGCTTAAACAGCTGCACCCGCTGGCGCTAAAACGCTGCCAGCAGCGCCACCGATGGCAGGTGCAGCACTGCTACGATATTTTTCGCCAGCTCGCCACGCTGCTACAGGCCGGACTTACGCTGTCCCAAAGCCTGCACATGCTGGCGGAACAGCATCCTTTGAAGCACTGGCAGGCGCTGCTGCACAGTCTTGCTGATGACCTGAGCGAAGGTTGCGCCCTGTCAGAGGCCATGAAGAAATGGCCAGAGGTGTTTAGCCCCCTTTATGTCTCGATGGTGAAGACGGGTGAGCTGACGGGTAAGCTCGAAGCCTGCTGCCGTCAGCTTGCGCTGCAGCAAAAATCCCAGCAGCAGCTCAGTGCAAAGGTGAAGAAAGCGCTGCGCTATCCGCTGATCATCCTGACGCTGGCCGTTTTCGTGGTGCTGGCGATGGTCACACTGGTGTTGCCTGAGTTTGCTGCAATCTACAAAACGTTCAACACCCCGCTCCCTTTGCTCACGGAGGCAGTCATGGGGCTGGCGGCCCTGGTTCAGGCGCATATCCTCACTCTTTTGGCCCTGCTCGTGGCAATGGTTGTCATCGCCTGTAAGCTGCGGCGGCATCCGCGCTGGCAGTATGTCTTATTACACGTACCGGTGATGGGCACGCTGATGCGTGGGCAAAAACTGGGGCAAATTTTTACAGTGCTGTCATTAACCCAGCAGGCCGGGATTGCCTTTTTACAAGGAGTGGAGAGTGTGGAGGAGACCGTTGAGAGTGGCTACTGGCAGGAGAAACTCCGTGAGATACGCAGCGATATCGAACAGGGGATGCCCGTGTGGTCCTCCTTCCAGAAGGCCTCTGTTTTTACGCCACTGTGTATTCAGCTCATTCGCACCGGAGAAGTATCGGGTTCACTGGATGTGATGCTGATGAATCTGGCCCGCCATCATACGGAACAGACATTTCAGCAGGCAGACAATCTGGCGGCGCTTCTTGAGCCTTTGCTACTGGTCGTGACAGGTCTGATTATTGGCACGCTGGTGGTGGCGATGTATCTGCCAATTTTCCATCTGGGGGACGCAATGAGCGCGGGGTAATGCTGGCGCACGGACGCGCGCCAGCCGTAGCCGTCAGAGGCTATTAAATACGCGGTTTTCCTGCTCCTGAACGCGGATAAACGTCGTGCGTTTCGTCAGCTCTTTCAGGCGGGAAGCCCCAACGTAGGTGCAGGCAGAACGCAGACCGCCGAGGATATCGCGCGCCGTGTTTTCGACCGGGCCGCGAAGTGGCAGCTTAACGGTTTTGCCTTCCGCCGCACGGTATTTCGCGACACCACCCACGTGACGGGTCATCGCAGATTCAGAGCTCATTCCGTAGAACAGCATGAATTTCTCACCGTTCTCTTCCACCACGGTACCGCCGCTCTCTTCGTGGCCGGCCAGCATGCCACCGAGCATCACGAAGTCCGCGCCGCCGCCGAAGGCTTTCGCCACATCGCCTGGCATGGTGCAGCCACCGTCGCTGATGATCTGGCCGCCCAGACCGTGCGCGGCGTCAGCGCATTCAATTACCGCAGACAGCTGCGGATAACCCACACCGGTTTTCACGCGCGTGGTGCAAACGGACCCCGGGCCAATGCCTACTTTCACAATGTCGGCCCCGGAGAGGATCAGCTCTTCACACATTTCACCGGTCACCACGTTGCCCGCGATGATGGTTTTGGTTGGCCAGGCTTCACGCGCCTTGCTGACGAACTGGACGAAATGCTCGGAATAACCATTTGCCACGTCAATGCAGACAAAATTCAGCGCCGGATTGGCGTTCAGGATCTGTTTGGTTTTCTCGAAATCTGCATCAGACGTACCGGTCGAGACCATCACATGCTTCACCACGTCAGCCGAGGCGGAGGCGACAAACGCATTCCACTCCTCAGGGCTGTAGTGTTTATGTACCGCAGTAAGGATGTCGAATTGCGCCAGCGCGGTCGCCATCTCGAAGGTCCCGACGGTGTCCATGTTGGCCGCGATAATCGGCACGCCAGACCACGTCTGACCGGAATGCTTAAAGGTGAATTGACGTTCGAGTTCAACGTCTGAGCGACTTTTCAGTGTAGAGCGTTTAGGGCGGATAAGAACGTCTTTGAAACCTAACTTCAGATCTTCTTCGATACGCATGTGCGGATTCCTGGGGTTAGAGGCAAATATATTAAAAGCACAACTCCAGTGACGCTATCATACGCACTAATACCTGCTCCGCAAGACTGCGAAATTCTCTTTTTTTACGCTACAATCCTATAAATTTACCTGGTAAAAAGCGGGTAAAGAGAGCTAAACATTGGCTGTTGTAAGTTTGAATTTTAAGCAACTGATTTTAAAACTGAATAATTCCCAGGATCTGATTTAATGGGGTATATCGTCGCATTAACCGGCGGCATCGGTAGTGGTAAAAGCACCGTTGCGCACGCGTTTGCTCGTCTCGGCATCACGATTATCGACGCCGATATCATTGCCCGTCAGGTGGTAGAACCCAATACACCCGCCTTAAACGCCATCGAAGCGCATTTTGGTCGCCGTGTGATACAGGCTGACGGCACCCTGAATCGTCGGCAGCTGCGTGAGTGCATATTTTCCGATCCGGCGGAAAAAGCCTGGCTTAATGCCCTGCTCCACCCCATTATCCACCATGAAACTCAGCGTCAGATTGCCGCAGCCAGTTCGCCCTATGTGTTGTGGGTGATCCCGTTACTGGTGGAAAATCAGCTACAGAATAAGGCGGACAGAACGCTGGTGATTGACGTTTCCCGCGAAACGCAAATCCAGAGAACCATGGCGCGTGACCATGTTTCACGCGAGCATGCTGAACAAATTCTTGCCGCACAGGCCACGCGCGAAGCGCGCCTCGCCGTTGCGGATGATGTTATTGATAATAACGGCGCACCAGATGCCATTGCATCGGATGTTGCTCGTCTGCACGCGAAGTATCTGACCTTCGCCGCGCAGGCCGTTGCACAGGAAAAACCATAATGTCGACTCATATCCTTTTTGAGCATCCGCTTAACGAAAAAATGCGTACCTGGCTACGCATAGAATTTCTTATTCAACAACTTTCACAACATCTGCCCGTCAACGATCATGCCACCGCGCTGCATTTTTTCCGCAACGTGGGCGATCTGCTGGATGTGATTGAACGCGGCGATGTCCGCACTGAGCTGTTGAAAGAGCTGGAGCGCCAGCAGCGTAAATTACAGGCCTGGGCCGAAGTACCGGGCGTAGATCAAAGTCGAATTGACGCTTTACGCCAGCAGCTAAAAAACAGCAGCGCGACGCTGATGGCCGCGCCGCGCGTTGGACAATTTTTACGCGAGGACCGTCTGATTGCGCTGGTGCGTCAGCGTCTGAGCATACCGGGCGGTTGCTGTAGCTTTGACCTTCCAACGCTGCATATGTGGCTGCACATGCCGCAGGAACAGCGCGATCGCCAGGTGAACAGCTGGATGGGCAGTCTGGAGCCGATGAATCAAACGTTATCCCTGATCCTCGATCTTGTGCGTAACTCTGCCCCGTTCCGCAAGCAGACCAGTCTCAACGGTTTTTATCAGGATAACGGCGACGACGCCGATCTTCTGCGTTTGAATCTCTCTCTTGGCGAGCAGCTTTACCCGCAAATTTCCGGACATAAAAGCCGTTTCGCGATCCGCTTTATGCCGCTGGACAGTGAGCATGGCACCGTGCCGGAACGCCTCGATTTTGAACTGGCCTGTTGTTAAGGAGTGCCGATGTCTGACGTAACCACCGTAAACTGCCCAACCTGTGGGAAAACTGTCGTCTGGGGAGAAGTGAGTCCATTTCGCCCATTCTGCTGCAAACGCTGTCAACTTATAGACCTGGGCGAATGGGCGGCGGAAGAGAAACGCATTCCGAGCGAAGGCGATCTCTCGGATAGCGATGACTGGAGCGAAAACCAGCAGTAACATTTAAAGCCTGCTGGCGCTTCGCTTAGCAGGCCTACGGTTGTGCGACCAGCCGGAGGATCACAGGCTCATTGGCAGGCGGGAATTTTTCCGCATCGCTGGCCTGAAGCTCAATCCAGTTACCCGGCTGCCCCTCTTTTCCCCATGGCTCACCTTCCCAGTTTTCCACCAGCCAGAACCACAGCGTGATGTGCCTGTCCGGAAACTGGTACTCCAGCTTATCGAACAGCGTTGCGCCATGCGGGGTGATCCCCACCTCTTCCTGAAGCTCACGCACCAGCGCCTGCTCCGGCGTTTCACCTGATTCGATTTTTCCGCCGGGGAATTCCCATTTGTTGGCCATATGCGCATCGGCGGCACGTTGGGTAATGAAGATCTGGTTTTGCGGGTTGCGAATGATCCCGACAGCAATTTGCAGTGTTTTCATCATGTCACGTCCATAAAAAAGGCGCAGATATCTGCGCCTTTTCGGTTTGTTATGTTCTTAGCTCAGGCGGCCGTGGCACGCCTTGTATTTTTTGCCGGAACCGCATGGGCACGGATCGTTACGACCGACTTTACGATCGCCCGTCTGCGCTGCGATTGCCGCTGCGGCTTCGCTCTCATCGGTCTGATGACTCAGCTGCTGCATCTGTGCCAGACGCTCAGCTTCTTCACGACGCTGCTGCTCCATCGCTTCCACTTCTTCCGGCATACGCACCTGAACTTTGCTCAGAGTGCTGATGACTTCATACTTCAGCGACTCCAGCATGGCAGCAAACATGGAGAAGGATTCACGCTTGTACTCCTGCTTCGGATCTTTCTGCGCATAACCACGCAGGTGGATACCCTGACGCAGGTAGTCCATTGCCGCCAGGTGCTCTTTCCACAGGGAGTCCAGGGTCTGCAACATTACGCCTTTCTCGAAGTGACGCATCATCTCAGCGCCAACCACTTCTTCCTTACGCTTGTAGACGTCCAGCGCGGTTTCGTAGATACGCTCGCGCAGGGTCTCTTCGTGCAGCTCAGGCTCTTTGTCCAGCCACTCTTTGATTGGCAGTTCGAGGTCGAAGTCGTTTTTCAGACGTTCCTGCAGGCCTTCGATATCCCACATCTCTTCCAGAGACTGCGGTGGAATGTGCGCGTCGATAGTGGCTTTGAACACATCTTCGCGAATGCTGTTGATGGTTTCGCTCACGTCGGACACGTCCAGCAGTTCGTTACGCTGGGTATAAATCGCACGACGCTGGTCGTTGGCAACGTCATCATATTCCAGCAGCTGCTTACGAATATCGAAGTTGCGGCTTTCTACTTTACGCTGGGCGTTGGCAATCGCTTTGGTAACCCACGGGTGCTCGATCGCTTCGCCAGGTTTCATGCCCAGTTTACGCATCATGCCGGACACACGGTCAGAGGCAAAAATACGCATCAGCGCATCTTCCATAGACAGATAGAAACGGGAAGAACCGGCATCACCCTGACGGCCCGCACGACCGCGCAGCTGGTTATCGATACGACGAGATTCATGACGCTCGGTACCAATGATGTGCAGACCACCGGATGCCAGCACCGCGTCGTGACGCACCTGCCAGTCGGCTTTGATCTGCGCGATTTGCTCCGGGGTTGGGTTTTCCAGCTCGGCCACTTCGGCCTGCCAGCTACCGCCGAGCATAATATCGGTACCACGACCCGCCATGTTGGTAGCGATGGTTACGGCAGCCGGGTAACCCGCCTGCGCAACGATATCTGCTTCTTTAGCGTGGAACTTGGCGTTCAGCACGTTGTGCTTGATGCCCGCCTTGGTCAGCTCGTTAGACACCACTTCAGATTTCTCGATGGAGATGGTCCCCACCAGAACCGGCTGGCCCTTCGCGGTACGATCGCGAATATCTTCGATGATCGCCTGGATTTTTTCCGCTTCGGTCATGTATACCAGGTCCGGCATATCCTTACGGATCATTGGACGGTTGGTTGGTACTACCACGGTATCCAGCTTATAGATGGAGCTAAACTCAAACGCTTCGGTATCTGCGGTACCGGTCATCCCCGCCAGCTTCTCGTACAGACGGAAGTAGTTCTGGAAGGTGATGGAGGCCAGCGTCTGGTTTTCGTTCTGAATATCCACGCCTTCTTTCGCTTCCACGGCCTGGTGCAGACCATCGGACCAGCGACGTCCCTGCATGGTACGACCGGTGTGCTCATCGACGATGATGACTTCACCGTCTTTAACGATGTAGTCAACGTCGCGGGTGAACAGGGCGTGCGCGCGCAGTGCAGCCGTTACGTGGTGCATCAGCATAATGTTGCTCGGGGAGTACAGAGACTCGCCCTCTTCCATAATGCCTTCAGCCACCAGCAGCTCTTCGATTTTCACCAGGCCGCGTTCGGTCAGGTTGACCTGACGCGCTTTTTCATCCACGGAGAAGTGACCTTCACCCTGGAAAGTATCGGAGTCTTCTTTCTCCTGACGCAGCAGGTGTGGAATGATTTTGTCGACTTTACGGTACATCTCGGAGCTGTCTTCGGCCGGGCCGGAGATGATCAGCGGGGTACGCGCTTCATCGATCAGAATGGAGTCAACCTCATCCACCAGCGCATAGTGCAGTTTACGCTGGACGCGCTCTTCAGGGCTGAACGCCATGTTGTCACGCAGGTAGTCGAAGCCGTATTCGTTGTTGGTGCCGTAAGTGATGTCCGCGTTATACGCTTCACGCTTGGCAGGTGCCGGCAGGCCGGACATGTTAATGCCCACGGTCATGCCGAGGAATTCGAACAGTGGACGGTTATTTTCGGCGTCGCGCTGCGCCAGATAGTCGTTGACGGTAACAACGTGAACGCCCTTACCCGTCAGCGCATTCAGGTAAGCCGGCAGCGTTGCAGTCAGGGTTTTACCTTCACCGGTACGCATTTCCGCGATGCAGCGCTCGTTGAGCACCATCCCGCCCAGCAGCTGCACGTCGAAGTGACGCATGCCGAACACGCGTTTACTGGCCTCACGTACTACGGCAAAGGCTTCCGGGATCAGGCTTTCTAAGGTTTCGCCTTTCTCAAGACGCGCACGGAACTCCGCGGTTTTTGCTTTCAGTTCATCATCAGAGAGCTTCTCCATCGCCGGTTCCATACCGTTGATGACGTTCACAGCTTTGCGCATGCGGCGCAGGGTACGATCGTTACGACTACCAAAAACTTTGGTTAATAATTTGATTAGCATAATAAATTCTCAAACGCCCCAGTCGGGCAGATAAATTAAGGTATTGAAAAAGGGTTAATTTAGCTGAGGCGTTGAGGCCCGGCACGGATGCCGTGAACCTGGCTAATCCAGGTCGAAACAGAGAAGGATGCGGGGGAAACAAAAGCAGTTTGCGCCGTCTGACTCACGGTCACAGGCGGCTGGTTGTCCTGCGTCAGAAGCGCATTGAGCGTATCGAGCAGAGCAAGGTGCTGAGCCTGGACCGGCAGCGTTTCTTCAGCAACAGGCATCGTCTGCGGCGCCATCGCGAACGACAGATGGCGAATAACCGTGCGAATCGCGTGTTGCTGCCAGTAATCAACGGAGAAATTGGGACGACGGTTGGCTTCAAGCCATGCGAGATTAGTGAAGTTAACCCGCGTGGTGAGATCGTGTTTGGTCGTCGTGGATCGTGCTGGCGTTGCCGCGTCTGCGCTGTTGCTGAGCACAGGCAAGCCGAGACTCGCCGCGACCATCCCCAATAAGAGATGCGGCCAGAAGTAACGTCTGCCAAATTGTCGCCAGCGCGTCAGTATTCCGCTCACTTGCTCCACCACGTTCGCCCGCCAGTGCAGGCTGAGTTCAGTTATTCTTTTTTAGCGCCCAGATATTACCACTAAAGCCAATACACGACAGCAGGAATGACACCTTGCAGCAGGTAAAAACGGTCATTAATGCAGCGAACACACCGTTATTTGGCACCCAACATAGGCCAGGGGTGAGAGAGACAAATCCAGAAAGGGCAGAAATAAAAACGACTGGCTTCCCTGGTCGGAGAGAGTACCAGGTGAACCAGTCGCTTTTCTTACGAAACGGCTTTAACCGTTACGCCAGGACCATAGTCGGGGCTTTGAACGCCAGCGGCAGTTCAGCTTCGTCTTCGAAGGTCACATATTCCCAGGCTTCCTGTTTTGCCAGGACGGCCTGCAACAGTTTGTTGTTCAGTGCATGACCGGATTTAAACGCGGTAAAGGCACCAATGATGTTGTGACCACACATGAAGAGGTCGCCGATCGCGTCCAGCATTTTGTGACGAACAAATTCATCTTCAAAACGCAGACCGTCTTCGTTCAGTACGCGATAATCGTCAACAACGATGGCACAATCGAAGCTGCCGCCCAGGCACAGGCCGCGGGATTGCAGATATTCGATATCACGCATAAAGCCGAAGGTACGTGCTCGGCTGATCTGACGCATGAACGCATCCGCAGAGAAGTTCATCGCATAGCGCTGGGTGCTGGAGTCAATCGCCGGATGGTTAAAATCGATGGTGAAGTCCAACGAGAAACCATTGTACGGTTTGAATTCAGCCCATTTGTCGCCATCTTCGACGCGAACGGTCTCTTTAATGCGAACAAATTTCTTCGCGCAGTTCAGTTCTTCGATGCCGGCATCCAGCAACAAATAAACGAACGGAGCAGCACTCCCGTCCATGATCGGGATTTCTGGCGCATCGACTTCAACCATAATGTTGTCGATACCCAGACCCGCCAGGGCGGCGTTCAGGTGCTCTACGGTAGAAATCCGCACGTCATGCTCGTTCACCAGACAAGTACAGAGCATAGTATCACGCACAGATTTGGCATCGGCCGGAAAATCTACCGGTGGATTCAAGTCGGTGCGACGATAGATGACCCCGGTATTGGCCGGCGCAGGGCGTAACGTCAGTGTGACTTTCTTGCCGGTATGTAAACCGACACCCGTCGCCTGAACGATACGTTTAAGTGTCCTTTGTTTGATCATCGTATAATCTCGCCAAATTAACTATCCAACCGAGAGTGTATATCACTAACGGTGGGCCAGTTTAGCACAAAGAGCGCAAATCCCCAAATTCCAGCCAATTCTTAGTCAGCTTGCTTACGCAGGAACGCCGGGATATCCAGATAATCTGGCTCTTTTGCCGTTTGTGGAGTCGGGTCGTTCACCACTTTCGCAGCCGGTTTTTGCTCCTGAGTCAGAGGCGACATACCGTGCTGCTGGTAACGATCCATCACCGGCTGCTGAGTCTGTTTGTTGGTCACGAGGGTGATCTCAGGACGCTTGTCCATACCGATACCGGTGGCCACAACAGTCACACGCAGTTCGTCGTTCATTTCCGGGTCAAGGGACGTACCGATAACAACGGTCGCGTTGTCAGAGGCGAATGCACGGATGGTGTTACCCACGGTTTCGAACTCATCCAGACGCAGGTCAAAGCCAGCGGTAATGTTGACCAGCACGCCGCGCGCGCCAGACAGATCGATATCTTCCAGCAGTGGAGAAGAGATCGCCATTTCAGCGGCTTCTTCCGCACGGTCTTCACCGCTCGCCACGCCAGAGCCCATCATCGCGTAGCCCATCTCGGACATCACGGTGCGAACGTCTGCAAAGTCGACGTTCATCAGGCCAGGACGGGTAATCAGTTCAGCGATACCCTGAACCGCGCCTTTCAGCACGTCGTTTGCCGCGCCAAAGGCGTCCAGCAGAGAGATACCGCGACCCAGCACTTTCAGCAGCTTGTCGTTCGGGATGGTAATCAGAGAGTCCACATGCTTGGACAGCTCGGTGATACCCTGCTCCGCGAAAGCCATACGCTTCTTACCTTCAAAGTTGAAAGGCTTGGTCACGACAGCAACGGTCAGAATACCTAAATCTTTAGCGACTTCCGCCACAACGGGTGCTGCACCGGTACCTGTACCGCCGCCCATACCCGCTGCGATGAAGACCATGTCTGCACCGTCCAGTGCAGCGCGCAGCGCTTCACGATCTTCTTCAGCCGCGTTGCGGCCCACTTCCGGGTTAGCCCCTGCTCCCAGACCTTTAGTGATGCCACCACCGATCTGAATCGTCTGGCCAACAGCCGTTTTACGCAGTGCCTGCGCATCGGTGTTCACCGCGAAGAATTCAACACCTTCGATGCGCTCGCGCACCATGTGTTCTACGGCGTTACCGCCGCCGCCACCGACGCCGATGACTTTAATCACCGCGTCGTTGGTTAATTCCATAGGTTCAAACATAATCTCTCTCTCCGTTGTGCCTGTCGCCCGAGACCGCTAATTCTCTCCGGTCTCTTAAAAAAATTAAAATTCTTTTCGCAGCCAGGTGTTAAGTCGTTTGACCCACGACCCCACCGAGACGCGTTTTTCCACCTCTGCCTCACCACTTAAATGGGACTCTTTCCCGTAGTGCAGCAGGCCCACCGCCGTTGAATAGTACGGCTCCTGGGCATAATCCGTTAAACCGGTGATATTCAGCGGCGCACCGATACGCACCTGCGTATGGAACACGCGCTGAGCGCAGGCCGCAAGACCTTCAATTTGCGCTGCCCCGCCGGTTAATACAATCCCCGCCGCGAGATGATGTTTCACACCCTGCTGGCGAAGCTGTTCCTGTAACTGCAAAATCTCTTCGTTGACCAGGTTGAGCAGCTCGGTATAACGCGGCTCAATTACCTCTGCCAGCGTCTGGCGTTGCAGGCTGCGCGGCGGTCGACCGCCTACGCTCGGCACTTCAACGCTCTCGTCTTTGCCGACGATAGAGCCCAGCGCGCAACCGTGGCGCACTTTAATCGCCTCTGCATCGCTCGGTGGCGTACCAAAGGCGTAAGCGATATCGCTGGTCACCACATTCCCGGCGTACGGGATCACTTTGGTGTGGCGCAACGCACCGCCGGTATAGACAGCCATGTCCATTGTACCACCACCAATATCGACCACACAGACGCCCAGTTCACGTTCGTCTTCGGTCAGCACGGAATAGCTCGCGGCAAGTCCGGCGAAAATTAGTTGGTCAACTTTCAGGCCACAACGTTCAACGGCTTTTACAATGTTCTTCGCCATATCGTTGTGACATGTGATCAGGTGCACTTTTGCCTGCATACGTACGCCCGACAGACCGACCGGATTCTTGATACCTTCCTGGTAGTCGATCGCGTATTCTTGCGGGATCACATGCAGCACACGGTGCTCGTCGCGAACACGCACAGATTTCGCCGTGTGGACAACGTTCTCAACGTCTTCCTGCGTCACTTCTTCTTCAGAAATCGGCACCATACCGATTTCATTCTGGCAGCTGATGTGCTTACCAGAAAGAGCCAGATAGACAGAGGAAATCTGGCAATCTGCCATCAATTCAGCCTGGTCGATGGCGCGCTGAACGCATTTCACCACCGACTCAAGGTCGTTTACCCCACCTTTATCCATACCACGGGAAGGGCAGCTGCCCACGCCAATGATATTGACC
Source organism: Enterobacter cloacae complex sp. SYL001 (assembly GCF_049237025.1). Lineage (NCBI taxonomy): Bacteria > Pseudomonadati > Pseudomonadota > Gammaproteobacteria > Enterobacterales > Enterobacteriaceae > Enterobacter > Enterobacter cloacae complex sp. SYL001. The sequence continues at coordinate 118,180 of NZ_JBMKJI010000003.1, forward strand.
ATACCGTCGGGCAGAACTTCCCCTACCAAAGCGGCAACCTTCGCGGTGCCAATCTCCAGTCCTACTACCAATTTTCTGTCCGTCGACTTGATCATTGTTGTTCTGCCTGTACCTGTGCCTGATTTTGTTGCTGATTAGGTTCCTCGACCGGAGCCGGCTCCCAACCGACTGCTGCGCCTGAGTCATAGCGCAAATCAACGTAGCTTATCCGTTTGCCATCCGTCTGCGCCTGCTGCTGTAAAACCGGGTAAAGTTCTACAAAACGCGCCAGACGTTTCATTGTGTCGCCGCGGCCAAGATTGAGCTTAATGCCATTCGTTAAGGTCAGCTGCCAGGAACGGCGCGCCGTCATCGCAGCATCTTTTAACGTAAAGCGATCCTTAGCCAGCACCTGCCCCATCTCACGAAAACCCTGCAATACTTCGTTTTCGCTGCCTTCCGGGCCATACAACATCGGTAAATTCTGCTTGTTGACACGATCGCTCGGGACGCTGAACGAATTTCCGTCTACGTCAACCATATGCTGATCATTCCAACGCGCAATCGGCACATATTCAACCAGATGAATCTTCAATTCATCAGGCCATTGCTTTCTGACACTCGCCTGTTTTATCCACGGCAGACGTTCAATCTGACTCTGGATAATGTTGACGTCCTGCGTCATAAAGGTGCCAGGCGACCCCAGCGCCAGAATTGACTGGCGAATGTCATCGTTACGCGTGTAGTGACGCTCTCCGGTCACTACCAGCTTCGACAGCGGCAACCGCTGTGCGTCTTCCATCCAGCCCAGCACCATCCAGCCGCTGATAAACACGGTGCACAGCACCCCGAGCAGGAAGATAATCCCTGCAAGACGCGTTCCATTACTCCGGCGCGAAGAAGAATATTCTTCTTCGTCATCGCGGTTGCGCGTGTTCAACGCAGCCTGAGACATATCAGCCCGCCTGGTCCAAAATACGTACGACTAATTGCGAGAAGCTCATTCCCGCCTGACGCGCCGCCATCGGCACAAGGCTATGGCTGGTCATACCCGGAGACGTGTTTGCTTCCAGCAGATAAAATTGCCCATCACCGTCAAGCATCACATCAATTCGTCCCCAGCCTCGGCATCCCAAAACATTCCAGGCTTTAAGCACCAGAGACTGTAATTCCGCTTCACGTTGTGCTTCAAGGCCAGCTGGGCAGAAATATTGCGTCTCATCAGAGAGATACTTCGCCTCATAATCATAGAAGACTCCGGCGGGTTGGATGCGTATTGACGGTAAAATTTCTTCACCAAGCATCGCGACGGTAAATTCCGGCCCGCTAAGCCATTTTTCAATCAGAACTTCTTCATCATGTTGAAATGCCAGAGCTAAAGCGTCAGCCAAATCTACAGCTTTATCAACTTTGGACATTCCCACGCTCGACCCTTCACGGCTAGGCTTCACAATAACCGGTAAGCCCAGTGCCGCAATGCGTGTATTAACGCTGTCCGACAAGCCCAATTCAAATTCACGGCGCGTCAGTGCAACCCATGGCGCAACGGGCAGACCCGCCCCCTGCCACAGCAGTTTGCTGCGCAGTTTATCCATGGAGATGGCGGATGCCATCACGCCGCTGCCGGTGTACGGCATACCGATCAGCTCCAGCAGCCCCTGCAACGTGCCGTCTTCACCGCCGCGGCCATGCAACGCGATAAAGGCTTTATCGAAGCCCATCGCTTTCAGCTGCGTAACGTCCACCTCTTTCGGATCAACCGGATGCGCGTCCACACCACCTTCACGCAGGCCCGCCAGCACGGCAGCGCCCGAATTCAGAGAAACCTCGCGTTCGGCGGAAGTGCCGCCAAACAGGACAGCAATCTTATCAGCCATGACGCTCGTCCTCCTGAGTTTGCGGCTTCAGTTTGATTTCAGCTAAGGTACGGGCGATTTTGCCGATATTTCCCGCACCCTGAATCAGGATGAGATCGTTACCCGTCAGGACCGGGGCAAGCATTTCAGCTACCTGCGCCGGGTCGGGGACCAGGATAGGGTCCACTTTACCGCGTCCGCGGATGGTACGACATAAAGACCGACTGTCCGCGCCCGGAATCGGCGCTTCACCCGCGGCATAAACATCCAGCATCAGCAGGGTATCGACCTGCGAAAGGACGTTGGCAAAATCGTCATACAGATCGCGGGTACGTGTGTAACGGTGCGGCTGGAAGATCATGACCAGATTCTTTTCCGGCCAACCCGCGCGTGCCGCTTTGATGGTTGCGTCCACCTCCGTCGGATGGTGACCGTAGTCATCGACCAGCATCGCAGAACCTGGCTTACCGTTTACTGGCTCCAGTGGGAACTCACCCAGGAAGTCGAAGCGACGGCCCGTTCCCTGGAAGCTTTCCAGCGCGCGCAGGATCGCCTCATCATCAATGCCTTCTTCCGTTGCAACAGCCACCGCCGCCGCCGCATTCAGGGCATTGTGACGTCCCGGCGCGTTCAGGGTGACATGCAGGAGCTCTTTATCCTGGCGTGCCAGGGTGAAATGTCCCTGCGCACCAATCTGCTTATAATCTTCCACGCGTACATCAGCGTCTTCGCTGAAGCCGTAGGTGGTAATTTGACGCCCGACGCGCGGCAGCAGCTCGCGGATCACCGGGTCATCCACGCACATCACCGCACGGCCATAGAACGGCAGGTTGTGCAGGAAGTTAATAAAGGTCTGCTTTAAGTTCTCGAAGTCGCCCTGGTAGGTATCCATATGGTCAGCTTCGATATTGGTGACGATAGCCACCATCGGCTGCAAATGCAGGAACGACGCGTCGCTTTCATCCGCTTCCGCAATCAGATAACGGCTGTGGCCCAGACGCGCATGCACGCCAGCGGCTTTTACCAGACCACCGTTAACGAACGTTGGGTCGAGACCCGCTTCCGCATAAATGCTGGAGACCATCGCTGTTGTTGTGGTTTTACCGTGCGTACCGGCCACCGCAATGCCGTGACGGAAACGCATCAGTTCCGCCAGCATTTCCGCGCGACGGATCACCGGAATGCGCGCCTCATGCGCCGCAACGATTTCCGGGTTATCCGCGGAGATCGCGCTGGACACTACAACCACGCTCGCATCGCTCACATTTTCCGGGCGATGATTGAAATAGATAGTCGCCCCCAGCGACGCCAACTGCTGCGTAACAGGGTTTGGCGCCAGGTCAGACCCGCTGATCTGATAGCCTTCGTTAGCTAACACTTCGGCAATACCGCCCATGCCAGCACCACCGATGCCGACAAAGTGAATGTGCCGGACGCGACGCATCTCGGGCACGATAGAACGCAGTTTTGCCAGTTGTTGTGTATTCATTCTCTAAACGCCATCGACTACTTCAAAAAAATCGTGCAGCGCAACACGCGCTGCGAGAATTATGCCTGGGCTGCCAGGCTCACTTCTTTTGCCACCCGTTCCGTTGCATCCTGGATAGCGGTCGCGCGTGCGCGTTGCGCCATCTCCAGTAATACATCCCGGTTCCAGCCCGCCAGGGTAGTGGCGACCGCATCAGCGGTAAATTGTGGCTGCTCAAAAATCTTCGCGGCACCCGCTTTCTCAAGCGGCAGCGCATTCCAGTACTGCTGGCGGTCTTTGTGCTGGAACGGCACAAACAGCGCTGGCAAACCGGCGGCGGCGATTTCGCTCACCGTCAGCGCACCCGAACGACAGACCACGACATCGGCCCAGGCATAGGCTGCGGCCATATCATCAATAAATTCAGTCACTTTATGCTGCGGCTGACCTTCCTGCGCGTAGGCCTGCTCAACGCTCTGCTGAGCGCCCTTCCCGCTCTGGTGCCAGATGGTCACCGCATCACCCAGTTTTGTCGCAACCTGTGGCATCGTCTGGTTTAAAATACGTGCGCCCTGTGAACCGCCGACAACCAGCACGCGCACCGGCCCTTCGCGACCCGCCAGACGCGTATCTGGCAGCGGCAGCGCCAGCACGTCCACACGCACCGGATTCCCTACGACATCCGCTTTCGGGAATGCCCCAGGGAAGGCCTGCATAACTTTGGTGGCGATTTTTGCCAGCCATTTGTTGGTCAACCCGGCAATACCGTTCTGCTCATGCAGAACAACAGGGATGCCCAGTGACCACGCCGCCAGTCCTCCCGGACCGGAAACGTAGCCGCCCATGCCCAGAACGACGTCAGGCTTAAAGCGCTTCATAATGTCGCGCGCCTGACGCCAGGCATTGAAAATGCGCACCGGCGCCAGCAGCAGCGCCTTGATCCCTTTGCCACGAAGGCCAGAAATACGAATAAAGTCGATCTCGATACCGTGTTTAGGTACAAGGTCGGCTTCCATGCGGTCTGCGGTTCCCAGCCAGCGTACCTGCCAGCCCTGTTCCATTAAATGGTGCGCAACCGCCAGTCCCGGGAACACGTGTCCGCCGGTCCCGCCTGCCATCACCATTAACCGCTTCGGTTGATTCATCGTGAACCTCGTGTAAACGCCTGAGCTTTCTCCAGACGCGTTTCATAATCTATGCGTAACAAAAACATGATGGCCGTCGACATGATCAACAGACTCGAACCACCATAACTGATCAACGGCAACGTCAGACCTTTGGTCGGCAGCATACCCGCTGCGGCCCCAACGTTTACCAGTGCCTGGAAGCTAAACCAGATACCAATTGAGCAGGCCAGGAAACCGGAGAAGCGGTGATCGATCTCCAGCGCTTTACGGCCAATCGACATGGCGCGGAAAGCGACGAAGAATACCATTAATAGCGCCAATACCACACCGATATAACCCAGTTCTTCCCCAATAATGGAGAAGATGAAGTCGGTATGCGCCTCCGGTAAATACTCCAGTTTTTGCACCGAGTTGCCCAGGCCTTGGCCCCAGACTTCGCCGCGGCCAAACGCCATCAGCGACTGTGTCAGCTGATAACCGCTGCCGAACGGATCCTCCCATGGGTTCCAGAACGAGGTCACACGGCGGATACGGTATGGTTCGGCGAGGATCAGCAGCACCACCGCCGAAATCCCCATCCCGATGATGGCAATGAACTGCCACAGTTTTGCTCCCGCCAGGAACAGCATCGCCAGCGTAGTGACAAACAGTACGACTACCGTACCGAGGTCGGGCTGCGCCAGCAGCAGGATCGCAAGCACCAGAATCACGCCCATCGGTTTTAAGAAACCGCGCAGGTTGTTACGAACTTCGTCGACTTTACGCACCAGGTAGTTTGCCAGGTAGCAGAACAACGAAAGCTTGGTGAACTCTGCAGGCTGAATACGCAGCGGACCAAAGGCGATCCAGCGTGATGCCCCGTTAACGGAGCTCCCGACGACCAGAACGATCAACAGCATGATGATTGAGGCGATAAGCATGGCCGTACTGTGCCGCTGCCAGAACGACATCGGCAGGCGTAAGGTGATCATCGCCAGGCAGAACGCGAGAATGATGTACAGCCCGTCACGCTTGGCAAACAGGAACGGATCGTTTGCCAGACGCTGTCCGACAGGCATCGACGCCGAGGTGACCATAATAAAGCCGGTCGCTGCCAGCCCCAGCGTGAGCCAGAACAGCGTGCGGTCGTACATAATCAGGCTGTCGGAATCTTTATCCCGTGAAGCCATCACCCAGCCTTTCAGCGCCGTAAACAGCCATACCAGGATACCAAACCCTGGCAGACGCGGCATTTTCAGGCGAGGGAGAGATAAACGCATCAGCCTAACTCCTTCGCCAGGCGGGTAAAGACATCGCCCCGCTGTTCGAAATTCTTAAATTGATCGAGGCTGGCACAGGCTGGCGAGAGCAGCACCATATCGCCGGGCTTCACGCGGGGGGCGATAAGGCGCATCGCCTGTTCCATGGTCTCGGTTTGTTCGGCGACCTCAGGACGCAACGCCGCAAGCTCACTGCCATCGCGGCCAAAGCAATAAAGGCGCACGTTGTCACCGTTGAGGAACTGCTTCAGCGAGGAGAAATCGGCTGATTTACCGTCGCCGCCCAGCAGCAGATGCAGTGTGCCTTCAACGTGCAGACCGTTCAATGCCGCCTCGGTGCTACCCACATTGGTCGCTTTGGAATCGTTAATCCAGCGTACGCCGTTGTGTTCCAGCGCCAGCTGAAAACGGTGAGCCAGGCCGGTAAAGGTGGTCAGCGCCTTCAGGCTTGAAGATCGCGGCAGGCCAACGGCATCCGCTAGCGCCAGCGCCGCCAGCGCGTTGGTGTAGTTATGCTGGCCGGAGAGCATCATCTCTTTCACGTTCAGCACCTTCTCACCTTTCACCCGCAGCCAGGTTTCGCCCTGCTGGCGGTTAAGGTGATAGTCACCCATGTTAATACCGAAGCTAATGCAGCGATCGTCTGCGCCACGCACCGGCATGGTGAGTGCATCATCGGCATTCACCACGCAGACTTTGGCATTTTCATAGACACGCAGCTTGGCCGCGCGGTACTGCTGCAAGCCGAACGGGTATCTGTCCATATGATCTTCGGTAACATTAAGGATCGTCGCCGCCGCCGCATGCAGGCTTGAAGTGGTTTCCAGCTGGAAGCTGGAAAGCTCAAGTACAAACAGCTCACACCCTTTATCGAGCAGCATCAACGCGGGCAGGCCAATATTACCGCCCACGCCGACATTTTTGCCCGCCGCTTTCGCCATCTCACCCACCAGGGTGGTGACGGTGCTTTTACCGTTTGAACCGGTAATGGCAACGATCGGGGCCTGAGCCTCCCGGCAGAACAGTTCGATATCGCCAACAATCTCAACGCCTGCATCCGCCGCGGCACTCAGCGAAGGATGCGCCAGCGCCATGCCCGGGCTGGCAACAATCAGATCGGCGACCAGCAGCCACTCATCATTCAGACCACCCAGGTGGCGTTCAACCTGCTCCGGCAGCTTGTCCAGACCCGGCGGAGAGACGCGCGTATCCATCACGCGCGGCGTCACGCCACGCGCAAGGAAAAAGTCCACGCAGGAGAGGCCGGTAAGGCCCAACCCGATGATAACGACTTTTTTGCCCTGGTAATCTGCCATGATTAACGTACCTTCAGCGTTGCCAGGCCAATCAGCACCAGCATCAGCGAAATAATCCAGAAGCGCACAATGACGCGCGGCTCCGGCCAGCCTTTCAGTTCATAGTGGTGGTGAATCGGTGCCATACGGAAGATGCGCTGGCCGCGCAGCTTGAAGGAACCGACCTGCAAAATCACCGACAGGGTCTCAACCACAAACACACCGCCCATAATCACCAGCAGGAACTCCTGACGCAGCAGCACGGCGATAATGCCCAGCGCGCCGCCCAGTGCCAGTGAACCGACGTCGCCCATAAAGACCTGCGCCGGATAGGTGTTGAACCACAGGAAGCCCAGCCCCGCGCCGACAATCGCCGTACAGACGATCACCAGCTCACCAGCGTGTCGCAGGTACGGGATGTGCAGGTAGTTTGCAAAGTTCATGTTACCGGTCGCCCACGCCACCAGCGCGAAACCGCCCGCGACAAACACGGTTGGCATGATGGCCAGGCCGTCCAGACCATCGGTCAGGTTGACGGCGTTGCCGGTGCCGACGATCACAAAGTAAGCCAGCAGAATGTAGAACAGCCCCAGCTGCGGCATCACGTCTTTGAAGAACGGCACCACCAGCTCGGTGGCCGGGGTGTCTTTTCCTGCCAGGTAAAGCGCGAAGGCCACACTCAGCGCAATTACCGACATCCAGAAATACTTCCAGCGGGCGATCAAACCATTGGTGTCTTTGCGCACGACTTTGCGGTAGTCATCAACAAAACCGATGATCCCGTAGCCAACCAGAACGGTCAGCACGCACCAGACGTAAGGGTTAGACGGATAAGCCCACAGCAGAACGGACACCACAATCGCGGTCAGGATCATGATCCCGCCCATGGTCGGCGTACCGCGCTTGCTGAAATGCGATTCCGGACCGTCGTTACGCACGACCTGGCCGAAAGAGAGTTTTTGCAGACGGGCAATCATGCGCGGGCCCATCCACAACGAGATGAACAGCGCAGTCAGCAGGCTGACGATGGCGCGAAACGTCAGATAGGAAAAGACGTTAAAGCCTGAATAATATTTGACCAAATGTTCGGCCAGCCAAACTAACATGTCCCGTTCTCCTGTAATGCGTGCACAACCTCTTCCATGGCGGCACTACGTGAACCTTTAACTAAAACAGTCACAATCTGTTTTTCTGTAATCAATGCCTTCAGGCGTTCGATCAGTGCAGATTTATCGGCAAAATGTTCGCCAACTTCACTGGCATCGGAAATGGCCTTGCTCAGCGTGCCTGCGCTCAGTACGCGGTCAAGCCCGGCAGTTTTCGCCGCTTCGCCAACCTGTACGTGGCAGGCTTCGCTTTCATCACCCAGCTCGGCCATATCGCCAACAACCATCACGCGATAGCCCGGCATCTCAGACAAGACCTGCACGGCCGCCGTCATGGAGCCGACATTAGCGTTGTAGGAGTCATCCAGCAGGAGTTTGTTTTCAGCCAGCTGGATCGGGAACAGACGCCCCGGCACGGCTTTTAAATTTGCCAGACCAGTTTTTATCGCAGCGTGTGAGGCCCCTACCGCCATTGAGAGCGCTGCCGCAGCAAGCGCATTGGCGATGTTATGACGACCCGGCAGAGGCAGCAGCACGTCGATGTCGCCCGTTGGGGTCGTGAGGGTGAACTCGGTGCCGTGTGACGTCACATGAATGTTGGTCGCCGAAAAATCACTGTTTGCCGCATTCGGGGAGAAGCGCCAGGTTTTGCGTGAACCAATGATGCTCTGCCAGTTCAGCCAGTCATTGTTATCGGCATTCATAATGGCGATGCCGTCATCCGGCAGGCCGGTATAAATTTCACCTTTCGCTTTCGCCACACCGGCCAGCGAACCAAAACCTTCAAGATGTGCCGCCGCCAGGTTATTCACCAGCGCCGCTTCCGGACGCGTCAGGCTCACGGTCCAGGCGATTTCGCCCTGATGGTTAGCCCCTAACTCAATCACCGCATATTCATGCTCGTGGGTCAGGCGCAGCAGCGTCATCGGTACACCGATGTCATTATTAAGGTTGCCCGCCGTATAAAGCGTGTTTCCGCACTGGCTAAGGATCGCCGCCGTCATCTCTTTAACGGAGGTTTTGCCCGACGAGCCCGTCAGCGCCACGACGCGTGTTGGCACCTGCTGGCGAACCCATGCCGCCAGCTCACCAAACGCCAGGCGCGTATCTTTCACCACAATCTGCGGCAAATCGATATCGAGCTTACGGTTGACCAGCAGCGCACCCGCGCAGTTATCTTTAGCCTGTTGCGCAAAATCGTGGGCGTCAAAACGTTCACCCTTCAGCGCCACAAACAGGCAGCCCGCCGTCACCTTACGGGTGTCGGTGGTCACAGCCTCGATGGTCTGATCCTGACCATGCAGCATCCCCTGCAATACCGCAGCGGCCTGGCTTAACGTAATGCTAATCATGCCACCACTCCCAGCAGACGCGCTGCCGTCACGCGGTCGGAGTAATCCAGACGACGATTGCCGACGATCTGATAATCTTCATGACCTTTACCGGCCAGCAGAACCACATCGTTCTCCTGCGCCTGCATAATGGCGTTAGTCACGGCCTCCGCACGGCCTTCGACCACGCGCGCACGACCCGCATCCAGCATGCCCGCCAGAATGTCGTTGATAATGGCCCTCGGCTCTTCGGTACGCGGGTTGTCATCGGTCACCACGGGAATATCCGCGAACTGCTCAGCGATGGCGCCCATCAGCGGACGTTTGCCCTTGTCGCGATCGCCACCGCAGCCAAACACGCACCAGAGCTTGCCTGCGCAGTGCAGACGCGCCGCTTCCAGCGCTTTTTCCAGCGCATCCGGCGTGTGGGCGTAATCCACGACCACCGTCGGCTTGCCCGGCGCACTGAACACTTCCATGCGGCCACAGACCGGTTGCAAACGCTCAGACGTTTTCAGCAGATCCACCATCGGGTAACCCAGCGCCAGCAGCGTCGCCAGCGCCAGCAGCAGGTTACTGACGTTGAAAGCCCCCATCAGGCGGCTTTCAATTTCACCTTCGCCCCAGGTGGAAGCAAAGCGGATCGTCGCCCCGCTATCGTGGTAGTTCACTTCGACTGCCTTCAGCCAGCGGCCACGACAGTTCGGATTAATGCGATCTTCCATCGACACCGCCACCGCATCTGGCAGTTTTTCCAGCCAGCGGCGACCGACTTCGTCGTCGGCGTTAATGATCGCCTGCCCGTGGTGGTGAGTGGAATAAAGCAGCCATTTCGCCGCTTCGTAGTGCTCCATATCACCATGATAATCAAGGTGATCGCGGCTCAGGTTTGTAAAGACAGAGGCGGCAAATTTCAGTGCCGCCACGCGATGTTGTACCAGACCATGGGAGGAGACCTCCATCGCTGCGAAGGTCGCCCCCTGCTCTGCAAGGCCTGCCAGCACACGCTGCACGTCAACCGCCGAGCCTGTAGTGTTTTCCGTCGGGCTTACTTTGCCCAGAATACCGTTCCCCACCGTGCCCATGACGGCACCGGTTTCACCCAGCAGCTGAGCCCACTGCGCCATCAGCTGAGTGGTGGTGGTTTTTCCGTTGGTTCCTGTCACGCCAACCAGCTTTAACTGGTCGGAAGGTTCGTTGTAAAAACGTCCTGCCAGCGCGGAGAGACGCTCATTCAGCTGGCTGAGATAGATGACCGGCACGCCGTGCATTTCACGGATCTCACCGTCTGTTGCCTCATCTTTGGCCTCAGCAATAATGGCAGCAACACCTTGCGCAATCGCCTGCGGGATATAACGACGCCCGTCCGCCTGATGACCTACCACTGCCACAAAAAGATCGCCAGAAGCCGCTACGCGGCTGTCCAGTACCATCTCTCGCAGTGCTCGCGCAGGTAGCATAGGCACCCACGGAGCAAGAAGGTCGCGCAAATTACGATCTGCCACCTGTTCCCTCGCCTTGATTAATTACAAATTCACTTTTTTCGCCCGTCGCCAGCGCATCCGGTTCAATGTTCATGGTGCGCAACACGCCGCCCATAATAGCCCCGAACACAGGCGCGGAGACGGCGCCGCCGTAGTATTTACCCGCCTGCGGATCGTTGATGACGACCACCAGCGCAAAACGCGGATTGCTTGCAGGCGCTACGCCTGCGGTATAGGCAATGTATTTGTTGATATAGCGGCCGTCCGGCCCCACTTTTTTCGCTGTACCGGTTTTGATGGCGATACGATAGCCCTTAATCGCGGCCTTCACGCCACCACCACCGGGCAGCGCGACGCTTTCCATCATATGTACGACGGTACGAACGATAGATTCCGGGAAAACACGTTCCCCCGGTACCGGTGGATCAACTTTGGTGATCGACAGCGGGCGATAAATGCCATAGCTGCCAATCGTTGCGTAGACTCGCGCTAACTGTAAGGGAGTTACCATTAGCCCGTAGCCAAAAGAGAAGGTGGCCCTCTCTATGTCAGACCACCGTTGTTTTTGAGGATATAAGCCACTGCGTTCTCCGACCAACCCCAAATTGGTCGCCTTTCCCAGCCCAAAACGTGAGTAAGTATCTACTAACGCTGAGGACGGCATCGCTAACGCCAGTTTTGACACACCGACGTTACTCGACTTCTGTAAGACCCCGGTCAGGGTCAGTTCGCTGTAACGTGCCACGTCTTTTATTTCGTGGCCGTTAATTCGATAAGGGATCGTATTCAGAACGGTATTTTCGTTGACGATGCCCCGCTGTAGAGCCGTCATCACCACCATAGGTTTTACGGTTGAACCGGGTTCAAACACATCGGTGATGGAGCGGTTACGCATCGCATCTTTTGCTGTACCGGCAAAATTATTCGGGTTGTATGAGGGACTACTGGCCATCGCCAGCACTTCACCTGTCGCCACATCCACCAGCACGGCACTGCCCGATTCCGCCTTGTTAAACGCGACGGCGTTGTTCAGCTCACGATAGACCAGCGCCTGCAAGCGCTCATCAATACTGAGGGCCAGGTTGTGCGCGGCCTGGCTGTCTGTCGAGGAAATATCTTCAATGACGCGACCATAGCGGTCTTTACGCACGATTCGCTCGCCAGGCTGGCCGGTAAGCCACTTGTCGAAGCTTTTTTCAACGCCTTCAATCCCCTGGCTATCCACGTTGGTGAAGCCAATCAGGTGCGCGGTGACTTCACCGGAAGGATAATAACGGCGGGATTCTTCCCGCAGATGAATGCCGGGCAGCTTGAGTTTTTTAATGTAGTCAGCCATATCAGGGTTCACCTGACGGGCAAGATAGATGAAGCGCCCTTTCGGGTTGGCGTTAACGCGTGACGCCAGCTGATCCAGCGGCATTTTCAACGCGTCTGAGAGCGCCTTCCAGCGGTTATCAAGGGTGATCCCGCCTGCGTCATGCAGCTCTTTAGGATCGGCCCAGATCGCCTTCACCGGTACGCTCACCGCCAGCGGGCGGCCGGAGCGGTCGGTGATCATCCCACGAGAGGTAGAAACTTCCTGCACGCGCAGAGAACGCATATCCCCCTGACGCACCAGCATGTCAGGCGCGATGATTTGTAGCCACGCCACGCGTCCCAGCAGGAAACCCAGCGCCAGTAAAATGCAGCCGCAAAGCAACGCAAAACGCCAACTGATAAAGTTGGCCTGTTCTTCCTGGCGTTTTGGTTTTAGCGTTTTTGCCGCTGCTTTCATGCGTCGCGTTTTCCCTTATTTTTGTACTACGATATTTTCCTGCGAAGGATCAACATGCTGTAATTGCAGTTTTTCCGTTGCGATCCGTTCAACCCGGCTGTGATCGCCGAGCGCGTTTTCTTCAAGGATCAGATTTCGCCATTCAATATCCAGCGCATCGCGTTCCAGTACCATCTGTTCGCGCTGCGCAGTTAATAAACGGGTATGGTGAGCGGTGGTTACCACCATGACTGCCGTCACAATGATGCAAATGAACAAGCAGAGTGGCAGCTTCCCAAACCGCAAAAGATCGTCACCGATCACGCCAGGCAAGGCATGGCGCTCGTTGCTTCCTAACGATCCCTTAACTTTGCTTAGGGTCTCTGTCACTCTGCTGATCATGCGTTCGTCCTCTCTGCAATACGCAGCACTGAACTACGGGCACGTGGATTCTCTGTCACCTCTTCTTCGCCCGGCATCAACTTGCCTAATGCTCGCAACTGACGGCCTCCCAGCTTTCTGAGTTGTTCTTCCGTCATCGGCAGCCCAGCTGGAACCTGCGGACCGCGGCTCTGTTCACGCATAAAGCGCTTAACGATGCGATCTTCCAGCGAATGGAAGCTGATGATGGATAACCGCCCACCCGGGGCCAGCACGTCGAGCGAGCTTTTTAGCGCCAGCTCTATTTCCTCCAGTTCACTGTTTACCCAGATACGAACCGCCTGGAAGGTACGGGTCGCAGGATGTTTGTGCTTGTCCTTCACTGGCGTTGCCGCCGCGATGACTTCTGCCAGCTCTTTGGTACGGGTCATTGGCTCAACGCGGTTGCGCTCCACGATGGCGCGCGCAATACGTTTGCCAAAGCGTTCTTCGCCGAAGGTTTTGATCACCCAGGCAATATCCGCTTCGTCAGCAGTTTGTAACCACTCGGCGGCAGACTGGCCGCGGGTGGGGTCCATACGCATATCCAGCGGACCGTCGCGCATAAAGGAGAAGCCGCGTTCTGCATCATCAAGCTGTGGTGAAGAGACACCAAGATCGAGGAGGATCCCGTCGATTTTGCCGGTCAGGCCGCGCTCGGCGACATAATCCGCAAGCGCAGAGAAAGGTCCATGCACGATGGAAAAGCGAGGGTCATCGATGGTTTGCGCAACGGCAATCGCCTGCGGATCGCGGTCAATTGCCAGCAGGCGCCCTTCCGCTCCAAGCTGAGAGAGGATCAAACGCGAGTGGCCACCGCGACCAAAAGTGCCATCAATATAGATGCCATCTGGACGAATATTCAGGCCGTTAACGGCCTCATCCAGCAGCACCGTTGTATGTTTATAATTTTCCATCATATTTATAGAGACAAGTCCTGCAGCCGTTCCGATAATGTTGCGGAATCAGACTGCTCAGCGTCGATATCTTCCTTGACCTGTTGATACCAGGTCGTTTCGTCCCACAGTTCAAACTTGTTGAACTGCCCGACCAGCATCACTTCTTTAGTCAGACCGGCATGTTGCCGCAACACAGGCGCAATCAATAATCGCCCGGCGCTATCCATCTGACATTCACTGGCATGTCCCAATAACAACCGCTGTACGCGGCGTTCCTGCGGGTTCATGCTCGACAGTCGCGACAGCTTTTGCTCAATGATTTCCCATTCAGGCAAAGGATAAAGCAGCAGGCAGGGGGAGTTGATGTCAATGGTGCAAACCAGTTGACCCGAAGCGTTCTCAATCAGCTGGTCACGGTATCGGGTTGGTACCGATAAACGCCCTTTGCTGTCGAGATTGACTAACGTTGCTCCACGGAACATGCCAGCCTCACCCCTCCTCACCACTTTAACCCACAAATTCCCACCTGAAGGAGTTTACGGAGCGAGGGAAAAGCTTGTCAAGCCAGGACTCTCTCTGTACGGACCCGAAAGCATCCTATTTACAGAGCAAGAGTGACCTGGCTAATAACTAAACAACTGGCGAGGCAAAATTAACGTTATGAATATTTGTAAGAAAAAAACCGAATATGCACACGAGCGTTAAGACTCACTCAATATCATCGCAGGGAAATATAAAGTGTCAGTTTGCGACGCGGGCAGCATTTTAAGGCATATCGCCGGGGGATAACAGCACCAGTTTAATCCCGAGGCAATATGGATTCGTTCGTGTGCATTGAGGCCTGGAGGGAGAGTGAAAAATGGCTGAATATTCATCGGCTGGCGCCTGTTTGTAACAAAACAATACAAAGAAATGTCAGTCAAAAATTTATAATTGTGCTTTTTAACACCAAAATGGATTCAGAAAAATAGCAGGCTATGAATCTTAGAGATAAATCCTAATTTTTATCCGGGAATTATTTATCGCAATAAATTCGCCGCAAAAGGGGCAGTTATACCGCCCCTGTGGAAATATTAATGGCGGCTCAAAATTCCGCGCCGATAGAGATTACGTTTGATACGCGTAAGCCCGGGTTTCGGCTTGCGGGGTTCATCCAGGCTTGCCAGAACAATCTCCAGCACGCGCTCGGCGACGTCGCGGTGACGCTGAGCCACGGCCAGCACTGGACATTGCAGGAAGTCGAGCAGTTCGTTATCACCGAAGGTAGCAATCGCCAGATCGGATGGCAGCTTGCCATCGCGACGTAACGTCACGTCCATCACTCCCTGCAACAGAGCAAACGAGGTGGTAAACAACGCCTGCGGCATCGGGTGCGTTTCCAGCCATTTCTCGAACAGCTGGGCAGCCGCTTCGCGCTCATAACTGTTGGCATAGAGATAATGAACGTCACGCGGATCGTCTTTCCATGCCGTACGGAACCCTTGTTCACGCAGGAAGCTTACCGAAAGTTCAGGCAAAGCGCCAAGATACAGCACCGTTTCAGCCGGGAAGGTACGCAGCTCGGCAGCCAGCATTTCTGCATCGTCCTGATCGGCACCCACGACGCTGGTGAAATGTTCACGATCGAGCGCACGATCCAGCGCCACTATCGGGAACGGATCGTTCGCCCAGCGCTGATAGAACGGATGCTCGGGTGGTAAAGAGGTCGACACGATGATGGCATCAACCTGACGTTGCAGCAGATGCTCAATGCAGCGCATCTCGTTGTCGGGCTGATCCTCGGAGCAGGCAATCAACAGCTGATAGCCCCGCTGACGAGCCTGACGTTCCAGATAGTTGGCGATGCGGGTATAGCTGGTGTTTTCCAGGTCCGGGATCACCAGGCCAATAGAGCGGGTGCGCCCGGCACGTAAACCTGCGGCGACAGCATTCGGATGGTAATTATGCTCACGAACGACTGCCATCACTTTCTCAACGGTCTTATCGCTGACACGATACTGCTTTGCTTTACCGTTAATCACATAGCTGGCCGTGGTTCTCGACACGCCGGCGAGCCGGGCGATTTCATCCAGTTTCACAATTGCCCCTCAAAAAAAGAAAAGAGTCCATGGCCCTGTCAAGGTTATGGTTAAATATTTTAACATCTAAACGCAGAATAGCCTTCACAGCAACCGCTTTTGTCTGCGTTGTCGGCGGATTACGCAAAAAAAAGCCCGGCTTTGGCTACCGGGCTGAAAGAGGCGAACCTATTGCGCTACTCACGCATGATTTTATCGCCGCGCGAGAGGCCAACAACGCCAGAGCGCGCAACTTCAACAATTTTTGCCACATCCCTGACAGAGGCCAGGAAAGCGTCCAGCTTATCGCTCGTTCCGGCAAGCTGGACAGTATATATAGAAGGCGTGACGTCAATAATCTGCCCACGGAAAATATCCGTGTTGCGCTTGACCTCATCACGGCCGTAACCGCTGGCCTGAATTTTCACCAGCATTACTTCACGCTCGACGTAAGCCCCCTGCCCCAGCTCGCTGACGCGCAGTACGTCCACCAGCTTGTGCAATTGCTTTTCGATCTGCTCAAGCACTTTCGCATCGCCGACAGTCTGGATCGTCATGCGCGAGAGCGTAGGGTCATCGGTCGGTGCGACGGTCAGGCTTTCAATGTTATAGCCGCGCTGGGCAAAGAGCCCAATAACCCGCGACAGTGCGCCCGACTCATTTTCCAGTAATACAGATAATATCCGGCGCATATCAGGTTCTCTCCGTTTTGCTTAACCACATTTCATCCATACCACCGCCACGAATATGCATCGGATAGACGTGCTCTGTGCCATCGACGATAACGTCCATGAAGACGAGGCGATTGTTTTTAACGTGCTCAAGCGCTTCGCCGAGCTTCGCTTCCAGCTCTGACGGATCGGTTACCCGCATGCCAATATGACCATAGGCTTCAGCCAGACGGACAAAGTCCGGAAGTGATTTCATATAGGACTGAGAGTGACGGCCCGAATAAATCATATCCTGCCACTGTTTTACCATGCCGAGGTAACCGTTATTCAGGTTCAGCACCAGCACTGGCAGTTCATATTGCAGCGCAGTAGAAAGTTCCTGAATATTCATCTGTATACTGCCGTCACCCGTTACGCAGATAACCGTTTCGTTTGGCAACGCCAGCTTTACCCCCAGCGCGGCGGGCAAACCAAAGCCCATCGTGCCGAGCCCGCCTGAGTTGATCCAGCGACGCGGTTTATCAAACGGGTAATACAGCGCAGCAAACATCTGATGCTGGCCCACGTCAGAAGTGACATACGCATCGCCATTGGTCAGACGCCAGATCGTCTCGATCACCGCCTGCGGTTTGATGTTCTCACTTTGCGTGTCGTATTTAAGGCACTGACGGCCACGCCATTGCTCGATTTGTTGCCACCAGTCGCGGATCTCGTCCAGCGGTTGAGAGGCGGTCTCCTGCGCCAGCAGATCCAACATTTGATCCAGCACCTGTCGTGCGTCTCCCACGATCGGCACATCCGCCGGCACCGTTTTAGAGATAGAAGTAGGATCGATATCAATGTGCAGCACCGTCGCATTCGGGCAGTATTTCGCCAGGTTGTTCGTGGTGCGATCGTCAAAACGCACGCCGACGGCAAAAATCACGTCAGAATTGTGCATCGTCATATTGGCTTCGTAGGTGCCGTGCATACCCAGCATGCCCAGCGCCTGCCGATGCGTGGCAGGGAACGCCCCCAGCCCCATCAGTGATGACGCGACAGGAAGATTAAGCTTCTCGATCAGTTCGCGTAGTTGCGTTTCGCAGGCTGCATTGACGGCGCCTCCCCCCACATAGACCACCGGTTTTTTCGCAGCCAGCAGCGTTTGCAGCGCACGTTTAATCTGTCCTTTGTGCCCTTGCGTGGTCGGATTATACGAACGCATGCTCACCGACTCAGGCCAAAGGTAAGGCAGTTTATTCCCCGGATTGAGAATATCTTTTGGCAGATCGACAACCACTGGCCCAGGACGACCGCTGGCGGCCAGCCAGAAGGCTTTTTTCAGTACGCCCGGGATATCTTCAGTTTGTTTAACCAGAAAGCTGTGCTTCACCACGGGGCGTGAGATCCCCACCATGTCGCACTCCTGAAACGCATCATAGCCAATCAGCGACGTCGCCACCTGTCCGGAAAGAATGACCAGTGGAATAGAGTCCATATACGCAGTCGCTATGCCGGTAATGGCATTGGTCGCCCCCGGCCCGGAAGTGACCAGCACAACACCCACTTCGCCCGTGGCGCGGGCCAGGCCGTCAGCCATATGCACAGCAGCCTGTTCATGACGAACCAGAACATGATCAATACCGCCTACCGTGTGCAGCGCGTCATAAATATCGAGAACCGCGCCTCCGGGATAGCCGAACACTTGTTTCACGCCCTGATCGATAAGCGATCGGACGACCATTTCCGCGCCAGACAACATCTCCATGCTTTGCCTCCAGGCTTTTGTTATAGACGGTCTACAGAATTCATTTCCGCGCCGTCTTCTGACAGGGTAAACCCATCTTATAATGTGCAGAGTGATGGATACCTTAACCGCTCGTTATGAGGCAGGCAATTAGCAAACGGGATGCGGGAATGAGCAATAAAAGCAGAAAAAACAGCTGACAGACATGAATATGGTGAATTCGTCTGGTATGAGTGGAGACAATAATAATTCATCTCTTAAAAAGAGGATGGATCAGGAAATCATCTATTTTTGAGCATGCATAAGTAACTGAAAAAATTAACACAGAACATAATATCGCCAGTTTTAAAAACCGCAGAATAAACCGCATGACGCCATGCGGTTTATTCACCAGAACCTAGCGACGGCAAATATTGATCAGCAGCTCTTCCATCCACTGATGCCCTTTATCCCGACCCGCAGCCTCATGCCAGGAAAGATAACAGGTACGGCTATTAAGCTTGAGCGGCAGAGGTAAAATTTGCAGATTCAGTGAATCGGAGAACTCTTCAGCAAGCCAGCGCGGCGCAATAGCGACTAACTGCGTCTGAGAAACGACATTTAATACACTGACCATGGCCATTCCCTGATAAGCCACGCTGGCTTGTTTATCGGCGGTGTCATACCACGGCTGACTGAATGAGGCATATCTGTCAAGAGCAACAACGGCGTGTTGCTCACTGTAAACATCGCTTTCACGCAGCGGCGAATTCATACGGGGATGTTTTTTACTGGCGACTAACACCATTTCGTCTTTGAACAACGGAACACAGGCAAACTCTGGACGGCGGAACTCTTCGTATCCCAGAACAAACTCTGTTTCCTGATAACGAAGCTGGTGTTCAGTGTTTTGATTTAATGATGATTTAAAAACGAGATGAATATTTGGGGCGATCTGTTCAACTTTATTATATATAACAGACGTCAAATAATTATCTAACGGACTGCAAACACAGAGATGGAAAACCCGCTCACTGCTTAAGGGTTCAAAGCCCGAACCGGGAAGTTCATTTTGAACTAGCTGTAGCGCCTGACGAATCGAACCGAATAGCTGGAATGCACGCGCTGTGGGCTGAATTCCCCTCCCATAACGAACGAATAACTCGTCGTTAAACATCACCTTAAGTCTGGCTACGGCATTACTCACGGCAGGCTGAGACATTCCCAGAGATTGCGCTGCTCGCGTAATATTCTGCTCCTGCATCACTGCATCGAATACAGTTAACAAGTTAAGATCCACTGTGCGTAACTGAGGCTTAACCCCATCATAAGTCTGTGGTTGGTTAATATTATTTTCTGGCATTTCTGACTCCACCGTCACGCTAAATTCCCTTTGCCCAGGTACAGTAATAACTTCGAAAAATATGATTTACCATGCATATACAACAAGCGAAAGGAAATTATTTAAAATTCGGAATATATAAAGAGCCCCATTCACCGAGCGGCTTTACGCACCCCATAAATGAAGAGTTAAAAATCGTTCAAAAGATATCTCAAACTTTATTGTGAGCATGAAACCATAAACCAGACAAATACACAATCAACGCTCTCATTAATAATGACTTAAGCGTTATTAAACTATTAATAGTATACAACGCATATTCATTAACAAATTGATATCAATTTTGATAACTTACTTACCCGTAAATCATTCATGAAGTTTATAAATCAATGATATGAAACACATTCCATTTCTTAGCATGTTGATGAAAATAGTATGTTCAATTGCTACCAATTATATTCAAATTATTCCAGAGATGAATCCCCAGTCCAATAATAGACAATAAAATCGGTTAGCCACGCAAAAACCAGCACAATTAGCTAATGTATTCTCCCTGCGTTGGGTCCCCGTTTTGTCGGGGAGGGGTTGACATGAGTCGGCGTATCCAGTACCACTAAAAGCATATCGCATTCACCTGGAGCAGGATTCATGATTCACACCCTTCGTTTCACCGGTCTACTACTACTAAACGCATCCACTGTGCGCGGTAGACTGGCGGGCGAAATTCAGCGTTGAATCGTCTTCAGTAAAACTAAAAACCCGCGCCACTGCGCGGGTTTTTTTATGCTCGTAGCAAGGCGCCCTAAGACTGACAAGGACCTAACCCATGAGCCAGCAAGTCGTTATTTTCGATACTACTTTACGTGACGGTGAACAGGCATTACAGGCGAGCCTGAGTGTTAAAGAAAAACTGCAAATTGCGCTGGCCCTGGAACGCATGGGTGTAGACGTAATGGAGGTCGGTTTTCCTGTCTCCTCGCCGGGTGATTTTGAGTCAGTGCAGACTATCGCCCGCACCATCAAAAACAGCCGCGTGTGCGCTCTGGCTCGCTGCGTTGAGAAAGATATCGATGTGGCCGCGGAATCCCTGAAAGTTGCAGAAGCTTTCCGTATCCATACTTTTATAGCCACCTCCCCCATGCACATTGCAACCAAGTTGCGCAGCACGCTGGATGAAGTGATCGAACGTGCGGTGTATATGGTTAAACGGGCGCGTAACTACACTGACGACGTGGAATTTTCCTGTGAAGATGCAGGCCGCACGCCGATTGACGATTTGGCCCGTGTTGTGGAAGCCGCTATTAATGCCGGAGCCAGAACCATCAACATCCCGGATACCGTCGGCTACACCATGCCGTTTGAGTTTGCCAACATCATTACTGGTCTGTATGACCGCGTACCAAATATTGATAAAGCCATTATCTCTGTACACACCCACGATGACCTGGGTCTGGCCGTTGGCAATGCTATCGCGGCGGTGCACGCCGGCGCGCGTCAGGTAGAAGGCGCGATGAACGGCATCGGCGAACGCGCAGGCAACTGTTCGCTGGAAGAAGTGATCATGGCGATCAAAGTGCGCAAAGACATCATGGACGTGCACACACGCATCAATCACAACGAAATCTGGCGCACCAGCCAGACCGTCAGCCAGATTTGCAACATGCCGATCCCGGCCAACAAAGCGATTGTCGGTACGGGCGCGTTCGCTCACTCTTCCGGTATCCACCAGGATGGGGTGCTGAAGAACCGTGAAAACTACGAAATCATGACTCCGGAATCCATCGGTCTGAACCAGGTTCAGCTGAACCTGACCTCGCGCTCTGGCCGCGCGGCGGTGAAACACCGTATGGAAGAGATGGGGTATCAGGACAGCGATTACAACATGGATCAGCTGTACGACGCATTCCTGAAACTGGCTGACAAAAAAGGCCAGGTCTTCGATTACGACCTGGAAGCGCTGGCATTCATCAACAAACAGCAGGAAGAGCCAGAACACTTCCGTCTGGACTACTTCACCGTTCAGTCAGGCTCAAGTGATATCGCTACCGCCTCCGTCAAGCTGGCCTGCGGCGATGAAATTAAAGCGGAAGCCGCCAACGGTAACGGCCCTGTGGATGCCATTTACCAGGCGATTAACCGCGTCACTGAGTACGACGTAGAGCTGGTGAAATACGACCTGACGGCAAAAGGGCACGGTAAAGACGCCCTGGGCCAGGTTGATATCGTCGTCAACTACAACGGTCGCCGCTTCCATGGTGTGGGTCTGGCGACAGATATCGTCGAATCGTCCGCGAAAGCGATGGTGCATGTCCTGAATAACATCTGGCGCGCCGCCGAAGTCGAAAAAGAGTTGCAACGCAAAGCTCAGAATAAAGAGAACAACAAGGAAACCGTGTGATGTCGAAGAATTACCATATTGCTGTGTTGCCGGGTGACGGTATTGGCCCGGAAGTGATGGCACAGGCGCTGAAAGTACTGGAAGCTGTTCGTTCGCGTTTTGCGATGAAAATTACCACCAGCCACTACGACGTGGGCGGTATTGCGATTGATAACCACGGTACTCCCCTGCCGAAAGAGACTGTAGAAGGCTGCGAAAATGCCGATGCCGTTCTGTTTGGCTCCGTGGGCGGTCCAAAGTGGGAACACCTGCCGCCAGCAGAGCAGCCAGAGCGCGGCGCGCTGCTGCCGCTGCGTAAACACTTCAAACTGTTCAGCAACCTGCGTCCGGCGAAGCTGTACCCGGGGCTGGAAGAGTTTTGCCCGCTGCGCGCCGATATCGCCGCCAACGGTTTCGACATCCTGTGCGTGCGTGAGCTGACCGGCGGGATCTACTTCGGTCAGCCAAAAGGCCGCGAAGGCAGCGGTCAGCATGAGAAAGCGTTTGATACCGAGGTGTATCACCGTTTTGAAATTGAACGTATCGCTCATATCGCGTTTGAGTCAGCGCGCAAACGCCGCCGTAAAGTGACCTCTATTGATAAAGCAAACGTGCTCCAGTCGTCTATTTTGTGGCGCGAAATCGTCAGTGAAGTCGCTAAGCAGTACCCGGACGTTGCGCTGTCGCATATGTATATCGACAACGCAACGATGCAGCTGATCAAAGATCCGTCTCAGTTTGACGTGCTGCTGTGCTCCAACCTGTTCGGCGATATTCTCTCGGATGAATGCGCCATGATCACCGGCTCCATGGGTATGCTGCCCTCGGCCAGCCTGAACGAAGAAGGCTTTGGCCTGTACGAACCGGCGGGCGGCTCCGCGCCGGATATCGCAGGCAAAAACATCGCCAACCCGATTGCGCAGATCCTCTCCCTGGCTCTGCTGCTGCGCTATAGCCTGGATGCAGGCGATGCAGCAACCGCAATTGAAAACGCCATTAACCGTGCGTTAGAAGAAGGCGTCCGTACCGGCGATTTAGCACGCGGCACGGCGGCAGTCAGTACCGATAAAATGGGCGACATCATTGCCCGCTATGTCGCTGAAGGGGTGTAATCATGGCTAAGACGTTATATGAGAAGTTGTTTGATGCGCACGTGGTCTACGAAGCACCAAACGAAACCCCACTGTTGTACATCGACCGTCATCTGGTACATGAAGTGACCTCTCCTCAGGCATTTGACGGCCTGCGCGCGCACAAGCGCCCGGTGCGTCAGCCGGGTAAAACCTTTGCCACGATGGATCACAACGTTTCCACCCAGACCAAAGACATCAATGCATCTGGCGAGATGGCGCGTATCCAGATGCAGGAGCTGATTAAGAACTGTAACGAGTTTGGCGTGGAGCTGTACGATCTGAACCACCCCTATCAGGGTATCGTCCACGTAATGGGGCCTGAGCAGGGGATTACCCTGCCAGGCATGACCATCGTCTGCGGCGACTCCCATACCGCTACCCACGGCGCATTTGGCGCGCTGGCGTTCGGGATTGGGACCTCTGAAGTTGAACACGTTCTGGCGACGCAGACCCTGAAGCAGGGCCGCGCCAAAACCATGAAGATTGAAGTGAAGGGTAAAGCCGCGCCGGGTATCACCGCGAAAGATATCGTGCTGGCGATTATCGGCAAAACCGGCAGCGCAGGCGGCACCGGTCACGTCGTTGAGTTCTGCGGCGACGCTATCCAGGCGCTGAGCATGGAAGGTCGTATGACCCTGTGCAACATGGCCATTGAGATGGGCGCCAAAGCAGGACTGGTGGCCCCAGACGAAACCACCTTCAACTATGTGAAGGGGCGTCTGCATGCGCCGAAAGGTCAGAATTTTGACGACGCGGTAGCGTACTGGAAAACCCTGAAAACGGACGAGGGGGCAATTTTTGATACCGTTGTGACGTTACAGGCGGAAGAGATCGCCCCGCAGGTCACCTGGGGCACCAACCCGGGCCAGGTGATTTCTGTCAACGACAGCATTCCTGACCCAGCTTCCTTCGCCGATCCGGTCGAGCGCGCCAGTGCAGAAAAGGCGCTGGCCTATATGGGGCTGAAACCCGGCGTACCGCTGACCGACGTGAGCATTGATAAAGTGTTCATCGGCTCCTGTACCAACTCCCGTATTGAAGATTTACGCGCTGCGGCAGAAATTGCTAAAGGCCGCAAAGTGGCGCCGGGCGTGCAGGCGCTGGTTGTGCCGGGCTCCGGTCCGGTGAAAGCCCAGGCGGAAGCGGAGGGTCTGGATAAGATCTTTATCGAAGCAGGCTTCGAATGGCGCCTGCCCGGCTGCTCCATGTGTCTGGCGATGAACAACGACCGCCTGAATCCGGGCGAGCGATGTGCCTCCACCAGCAACCGTAACTTTGAAGGCCGTCAGGGCCGCGGTGGGCGCACCCACCTGGTCAGCCCGGCAATGGCCGCCGCTGCGGCAGTCACCGGTCATTTCGCCGATATTCGCAGCCTGAAATAAGGAGACAATCATGGCAGAGAAATTTACCCAACATACGGGCCGTGTTGTCCCGCTGGATGCCGCTAACGTCGATACTGACGCTATCATTCCTAAGCAGTTTTTGCAGAAAGTGACGCGCACGGGTTTTGGTGCGCATCTGTTCAACGACTGGCGCTTCCTCGACGATAAAGGCGAAGTGCCAAACCCGGAATTCGTCCTGAACTTTCCGGAATACAAAGGCGCCTCCATTTTGCTGGCGCGGGAAAACTTTGGCTGCGGATCGTCGCGTGAACATGCGCCATGGGCATTGACCGACTACGGCTTTAAGGTGGTTATCGCCCCAAGCTTCGCGGATATCTTCTACGGCAACAGCTTTAACAACCAGCTGCTGCCTGTGACGCTGAGTGACGAACAGGTCGATGAACTGTTTGCGCTGGTGCAGACAAATCCGGGGATGTCGTTTGAAGTGGATCTGGAAGCGGAAGTGGTGAAGGCCGGTGACAAGACCTACAGCTTCAGCATTGATGCGTTCCGTCGCCACTGCATGCTGAACGGTCTGGACAGCATTGGCCTGACGCTGCAACACGAAGAGGCTATCTCCGCCTACGAGAAAAAACAGCCTGCGTTTATGGGCTAAAGGCAATGGCCCGCAAAAAGCGGGCCATTGATTTGTTTCGTGAAGCCGCCTTCCAGAATCAGACATCCTTAACCCGGCAAGTCAGCCCAAGCGTAACCACTGAAATCGCGGCAATCATCCAGTAAACTGAGCCATGCCCGTAACTTTGCGCCAGCGCCCCCTGAATCACCCCCGCCAGGATCACTCCGGTCGAAATACTGTTGGTAAAAAGCGTGGTCGCCGACCCGGCGCGGCCCGGCATTAAATCCTGGAACCAGAGCATGCCGATCCCGGCAACGATGCCAATAAACACAGCATTAAACAGCTGCAGCGCCAGCAGCGCTTCGCGCGAATGGAATAAGATCAGCCCAAGATAAAACAACACCCCGGCTGCAACCGCAACCACCATCATTTTCCGTTTACCGAAACGTTTTACATAGTAACCCGCCAGAATCATCGCCGGAATTTCCAGCCCGGCAGCGGTGCCCATTAAGATCCCCGCGAGCTTGTCCGGTAAGCCCAGATCGCTGCTGATCCACAGCGGCATGTCGATGATGTACATGGTGTTGCAGGTCCACATCAGCGTCGAGGCAATAAACAGCATGCGGACGTTTTTGTCCTGCCAGCCGCTCACCTGGGTGAGCGGTTTATCCGCTGTCTGTTCGACGCGCGCCACGGACGGCAGTGCGAAGGCTATCAGCGCCAGGCTGATGACAAAAATCCCGGCTGCGATGGAAAACATCGCGGTAAAGCCGTAGTTCAGCGCCAGCATAAAGGCCAGCGGCGGACCAATGACCCACGCCAGCGAGAGCTGCGCACGCATCACCGAGCTGAACATCACCACTTCCCTCGCCGAGTTGTCGGCGTACTCCCGGGCCAGGGCGAACAGTTGCGGCATGGCGGTGTTCGCCAGAGAGGCCAGCAGCACGCCGCAGGTAATGAGCGTCAGGTAATGGCGGTTGAAGGCAAACAGCAGCGCGTTGCCCACGGCCATGGCGCAACAAAAGAGGATCAGCTTGCGGCGATCGCCCTCGCTGTCGGATCGTTTCGCCAGCCACAGGCTGACGAGGATCCCGGCAATGGCGTTGACGGTGTAGAACAGGCCCACCCAAAACGGCTGCGCCCCCACCTCGCGGCTGAGAAACAGGCTCAGCGTCGGCGCCTGTAGCGCGCCGGCTACGCCCATCATGAAGGCCACCAGCATAAAAGCGGCGTACACGCCATTCAGGCGTCGCCCCATCGTCATCAACCAGAGCATGCGCAAGTCCTTATGAAAGCGAATCGAAATTGGGTGAAATAGTAAACGAAAAAAGCCAGCAAAAAACATTTTGCTGGCGGGTGATTAGCACCAATACTCAGTCACACATGATCGAGGCGAGTTAGCGAGAAGAGGTCGGTTTCGTAACGTCCCACTGCATCAGATCTTCCAGTATTCTCAGCCGCTGCTCTGCGCACTGGCGGGCCAGCCAGGACACTCCCTTTGTCGCTGAAAAATAGTGCTGATAAAACTGACGTGCGGTAGACCTCTTCATAATTTACCTCCTCGCTTCATCGATAAGGATTATTGGCTTAATATAGGGATTAATAAATTGCTGATTTTTTGTCAGGAGTTCCCCTTTTATGCCTTCTGGTCGTCTGCAACAACAATTTATCCGCCTCTGGCAGTGCTGCGAGGGGCAATCGCAGGAGACCACGCTGAACGAGCTGGCTGAACTCCTCAACTGCTCCCGGCGTCATATGCGTACCCTCCTCAACACCATGCAGCAGCAGGGCTGGCTAAGCTGGGAGGCTGAAGCCGGACGCGGCAAGCGCTCGCGCCTGACTTTCCTCTATACCGGCCTGGCGCTACAGCAACAGCGGGCGGAGGATCTGCTGGAGCAGGACCGCATCGATCAGCTGGTCCAGCTGGTGGGCGACAAAGCCGCCGTGCGCCAGATGCTGGTCTCGCATCTGGGACGCAGCTTTCGTCAGGGACGCCACATTCTGCGGGTACTTTACTACCGCCCAATGAAAAATCTGTTGCCCGGTACGGCGTTACGTCGCTCTGAAACCCACATGGCCCGGCAGATATTCAGCGGCCTGACGCGGATAAATGAGGAAAACGGGGAACTGGAAGCGGATATTGCCCATCACTGGCAACAGGTGTCTCCGCTGCACTGGCGCTTTTTTCTACGCCCCGGCATTCATTTCCACCATGGACGCGAGCTGGAGATGCGCGACGTTATCGATTCCTTAGAGCGCGCCCGCACGCTGCCGCTCTATTCGCATATCTCGCGGATCCACTCCCCAACGGCCTGGACGCTGGATATTGAGCTATCGCAGCCGGACAAATGGCTTCCGTGGCTTCTGGGCTACGTGCCCTCAATGATCCTGCCTGCCGAGTGGCGCTCCCTGAACAATTTTTCCAGCCAGCCGATTGGTACGGGCCCCTACTCCGTTACACGAAACAACAGTAATCAGCTGAAGATCCGCGCCTTTGATGATTACTTTGGCTACAGGGCGTTGATCGACGAAGTGAACGTATGGGTGTTACCGGATCTCAACGAAGAGCTGAGCGCAGGCCTGACCCTGGAAGGGCCAACAGCCGGTGAAAAGGCGTTCGAAAGCCGCCTGGAGGAGGGCTGCTACTACCTGCTCTTTGATAGCCGCAGCCATCGCGGAGCAAACCACGACGTACGCAAGTGGATCAGCCATATTCTTGCCCCTGCTAACCTGATTTATCACGCAGAGGAGCAATACCAGACCTGGTGGTTCCCGGCCTATGGCCTGCTTCCGCGCTGGCACCATGCGCAGCCAGTGCGCAGTGAAAAACCTGCCGGACTGGAGACCATCACCCTCAGCTACTATCGCGATCACATTGAGCACAGGTTTATCGCAAGGATCATGAGCACGCTGCTGGCAGCCGAAGGCGTGACGCTGGCGATACAGGAAGTCGATTATGATGAATGGCATCGCGGAGACGTCATCAGCGATATCTGGCTCAACAGCGCAAACTTTACGCTGCCGCTTGATTTCTCGCTCTTTTCTCACCTGTACGAGGTGCCCCTGATTCAGCACTGTATCAACCGGGACTGGCAGCAGGACGCCGCGCGGTGGCGGGCGGGAGAAATGGATCTGGCCGCCTGGTGTCAGGAATTACTGGCCGGGCAGACGATCGTACCGTTGATTCACCACTGGCTGCTGATCCAGGGGCAGCGCAGCATGCGCGGCCTGCGGATGAATACCCTCGGCTGGTTTGATTTTAAATCCGCCTGGTTTGCGCCGCCGGAGCCATAACGCTTTCGTAATATTCACCAAATCATTACAATAGCGCCGTTCTCAACGGGGTGCTGCATCGCTGATGTGCGCTGAGATAATACCCGTCGAACCTGATCCGGATAACGCCGGCGAAGGGATTTGAGGCTGTCTCTCAAAATCCTTTGCCACTCAACCCTGAGGTGCAAAGTGTTAAAAAACGTCCTTCCTCTGCTGGCGCTGCTTGCGCTGCCTGTTTTTGCTAAGCCTGTCCTGACGGTCTACACCTACGACTCCTTCTCCGCCGACTGGGGCCCCGGCCCGGCGGTGAAAAAAGCCTTTGAAGCCGACTGCAACTGCGAGCTGAAATTCGTGGCACTGGAAGATGGTGTCTCTCTGCTTAACCGGCTGCGTATGGAAGGCAAAAACAGC
The DNA here is from genome assembly GCF_049237025.1 of Enterobacter cloacae complex sp. SYL001. Classification (NCBI taxonomy): domain Bacteria; kingdom Pseudomonadati; phylum Pseudomonadota; class Gammaproteobacteria; order Enterobacterales; family Enterobacteriaceae; genus Enterobacter; species Enterobacter cloacae complex sp. SYL001. Next base: position 147,085 of record NZ_JBMKJI010000003.1, read on the forward strand.
AAAGCCGACGTGGTGCTCGGGCTGGATAACAACCTGCTGCAAGCCGCCACTCAAACCAGACTTTTCGCCAAAAGCGGCGTGGCGGCAGATGCCGTCAACGTGCCGGGCGGCTGGAAAAACGACACCTTCGTTCCCTTTGATTACGGTTACTTTGCGTTTGTCTACGATAAAAACAAGCTGAAGAATCCGCCCAAAAGCCTGAAAGAGCTGGTCGAAAGTGACCAGAAATGGCGCGTGATTTACGAAGATCCGCGTACCAGCACGCCGGGTCTGGGGCTGCTGCTGTGGATGCAAAAAGTTTACGGGGATAAAACGCCGGAAGCGTGGCAGAAGCTGGCCGCGAAAACCGTTACCGTCACCAAAGGCTGGAGCGAAGCCTATGGCCTGTTCCTGAAAGGCGAAAGCGACCTGGTGCTGAGCTACACTACCTCTCCGGCCTACCACATTATCGCCGAGAAGAAAGACAACTACGCCGCCGCGAACTTTGCTGAAGGGCATTATTTGCAGGTGGAAGTGGCCGCCCGCACCGCCGCGAGCAAACAGCCGGAGCTCGCCGAGAAATTCCTGAAGTTTATGGTTTCACCGGCATTCCAGAATGCTATTCCGACAGGAAACTGGATGTACCCGGTCACTGATGTTGCGCTGCCGGCAGGTTTTGAGCAGCTGAACAAACCGCAAACCTCCCTGGAATTTACGCCGCAGCAGGTTGCCACCCAGCGCGCCGCATGGATAAGCGAATGGCAACGCGCCGTCAGCCGCTGATCCCCGGCTGGTTAGTTCCCGGACTGATTGCCGCCATACTGATGGTGGTCGTCAGTCTGGGAGCGTTTCTCGCGCTGTGGTTTAACGCGCCAGAGAGCGATCTGCTCGCGCTCTGGCACGATAGCTATCTCTGGCACGTCATCCGTTTCTCGTTCTGGCAGGCGTTTCTCTCCGCGCTGCTGTCAGTCATCCCGGCCATTTTCCTCGCGCGCGCCCTCTATCGCAGACGTTTCCCCGGCAGGCTTGCCCTGCTGCGGCTGTGCGCGATGACGCTGATCCTGCCCGTGCTGGTGGCGGTGTTCGGCATTCTGAGCGTCTACGGTCGGCAGGGATGGCTGGCATTCCTTTTCAACCTGCTTGGTCTGGAATGGACCTTCTCGCCATACGGCCTGAAAGGCATTCTGCTGGCGCATATTTTTTTCAATATGCCGATGGCCACGCGCCTCTTTTTACAGGCGCTGGAAAACATTCCCGGTGAGCAGCGTCAGATTGCCGCCCAGCTTGGCATGCGCGGCTGGTCGTTCTTCCGCTTTGTCGAATGGCCGTGGCTGCGACGCCAGATTGCCCCGGTTGCCGCGCTAATCTTTATGCTCTGCTTTGCCAGCTTCGCGACCGTACTTTCTCTCGGCGGCGGGCCGCAGGCCACCACCATTGAGCTGGCGATCTATCAGGCTTTAAGTTACGACTACGATCCGGGCCGCGCCGCGCTGCTGGCGATCGTGCAGATGGTATGCTGTCTGGCACTGGTGTTACTCAGCCAGAGGCTAAGCAAAACGATCCCCACAGGAAGCAATAACATGACGGGCTGGCGCGATCCGCAGGACAGCCTGTATAGCCGCGTCGCGGATTTTATGCTGATCGCACTGGCACTCCTGCTTTTGCTGCCCCCGCTGCTGGCCGTTATCGTTGATGGACTGAATCGCAATGTGTTGTCGGTACTGCAACAACCTGTCCTGTGGCAAGCGACGTGGACCTCCTTGCGCATTGCGCTGGCAGCCGGGCTACTGTGCGTGATCCTGACCATGATGCTGCTCTGGAGCAGCCGCGAGCTGTACGCGCGTCATGCCCGTAAAGCCGGACACGCGCTGGAACTGACGGGTATGCTGATCCTGGCGATGCCGGGCATTGTGCTGGCGACCGGATTCTTTTTACTGTTCAACAGCACCATCGGCCTGCCGGAAAGCGCCGACGGCATCGTCATTTTTACCAACGCACTGATGGCCATCCCTTACGCGCTCAAGGTACTGGAAAACCCGATGCGCGACGTCAACAGCCGCTACAGCTTGCTGTGTCAGTCGCTGGGCATGCAGGGCTGGCAGCGTCTGAAGGTGGTAGAATTGCGCGCACTGAAACGTCCGCTCGCCCAGGCGCTGGCGTTTGCCTGCGTGCTGTCGATTGGCGATTTTGGCGTAGTGGCGCTCTTCGGCAACGAGGATTTCCGCACGCTGCCGTTCTGGCTTTATCAGCAAATTGGCTCCTATCGTAGCCAGGACGGCGCCGTCACGGCGCTGCTCCTGTTGCTGCTGTGCTTTGCGTTATTTACCGTTATCGAAAAACTTCCGGGGCGTGATGTTAAAACTGACTGATGTAACCTGGCTTTATGAGCACCTGCTAATGCGTTTTACCCTCTCCGTTCGTCAGGGAGAGCGAATCGCAGTGCTTGGCCCAAGCGGTGCCGGAAAAAGTACCCTGCTCAATCTGATTGCCGGTTTTTTGCAGCCTGCCAGCGGGTCGATCGTCATTGATAATGGCGAATATACCTACGCTCCGCCGGCTAAGCGCCCGGTGTCGATGCTGTTCCAGGAAAACAATCTGTTCAATCATCTTACGGTGTGGCAGAACATCGCGCTGGGTATGGATCCGGGGTTAAAGCTCAGTGTTGCGCAGCGTCAGACGCTGGAGGCGATCGCCGAACAAATGGGCCTGGCTGCGTTTATCAACAGACTACCGGGTGAGCTTTCCGGTGGCCAGCGCCAGCGCGTGGCGCTGGCACGCTGTCTGGTGCGCAAGCAGCCGCTGCTGCTGCTCGACGAACCCTTTTCGGCGCTCGACCCGGCCCTGCGTCAGGAAATGCTCTCGCTGGTTGAGGAGGTTTGCGAGCGCGAGCAACTGACGATGCTGATGGTTTCGCATAGCATCGAAGATGCCGCACGCATCGCGCCGCGATCGGTGGTGATCGCGGAGGGACGTATTTTGTGGGATGGAGAAACAGAAGAACTTCTGAGTGGTAAGGCGAGGGCATCTTCACTTTTAGGTATTCGTGAGGTCTGATGCCCTCACCCTGGTCCTCTCCCACAGGGCTGAGGGTTCCCCAGAAAAATGAAAAGCACGATGAAGTGTGATCTACTGGTTGCGCTAACAAAACAGAAGAGACCTCATCGTGCCTTTACAGACAGTCTGCCAGAAATTTTTCTCCGCGTCTTTAACTGACATTCACAGCTTCCGCGTTAATGTCCTTGTTTCCATGGCCGTCGCGCTTTCGCGTGGCGCCAGTCTGACCCTGACCAGCCTGGGGCGCACCCTTCCCGGCAGGGCGCACGTTAAAAATAAAATTAAACGCGTTGACCGTGCCCTGGGTAATGCTGCCCTTCACCGTGATATTCCCCGCATTCAGCACCTGCGCACACATACCATCACCTCCCTGATGCCCTTCTGCGTTATCGCTGTCGACTGGACCGGCTGGCATGACAGGAACTGGCACCTTCTGCGGGCAAGCCTGGTCTGTAATGGCCGCTCACTGCCGCTTATGAGTGAGGTCGTCCCCGCAGAGCTGGCGCAGAACAGCGATGTACAGTGCCGCTTCCTTGACCGCCTGCATGATGCCATCCCGAAAGATAAAGCCGTCACCATCATTACGGATGCAGGCTTCCGGACAGACTGGTTCCGGCATGTCAGCCTGCTGGGCTGGAGCTTCACCGGCAGAGTCAGGGGCTGCATCAGCTTCCGGCTGGACGGAGATAAAAAGTGGATGAAAATCAGTGAGCTTGAGGCTACCGGACAACCGGTCTGCTTGGGTTATGGTGTCCTGTCCCGTAAACCACGAACGCCCTGTTACGGGCGGTTCTATCTGCACAAGCGCCCTGACGCAGGACGTCACGGAAAGGGAGGCATGCCGAAAGCACAGCGGGAACACCGCAGTAGCGCCAGGGAGCCCTGGCTGCTGTTCAGCAATGCAGAGGGGCTGGAGCCGCACCAGATAATGGCGCTGTACAGCCGCAGAATGCAGATAGAACAGAACTTCCGGGACGACAAAAGTCCACGCTTCGGGTTCGGTCTGAGGCTGAGCCGGAGCCAGGGAAAAGGGCGGCTGGAAGTACTGAATATGGTCGCGGCGATGGCAGGCCTGGTGATGTGGCTGGCGGGCTACAGGGCAGAAAGGCGTTGCTTACACTGGCATTATCAGGCAAGCAGCATCAGGCACAGGCGGGTTCTGTCATACCTGAGTCTGACAGAGGAGATTATCAGGCATGAACCCCGAAAAGTAAGATACCTGAATATAGATAACGAGATGAAAAAACTGGGAAAAGAGTACAGAAATATGGTCATGGGGACATGACCACATTAGTGGGGATCCCTCAGCCCACAGGGAGAGGGATCCCCAGTAATTTGAAAGCAAAAGCGATAACGTTGCCTTCAGAATAACTGAAGGCTTTCAGCGATGCCTCGGTCCGGCTGTAAATCGCTGAGGCGTTTCCTGTAGGCCGGGGCGAGGCGCAGGGATGCGCCGAGAGGGCGGGCTTTACAGGGATGTTACCTCCGCCCGTACCCGATAAGCCGGAAGGAATAAGCCGAAGGTACCGCGAAGCGGCGATTTTCCGCCGGAAGCCCGGGTCGCCAGGGTGGTGGCGACTGAGCCACCCTGGCACGTTCACCGCTCATGTCGTGACAGAGTAGCAAGGAACATAAAGTGAACGGAATGACCACCAGAGCCGTATGTTCCCCCTCACCCCAGCCCTCTCCCTCAAGGGAGAGGTGGCCGTCTGTGCAGGCATTATTTTGTGGGGAACCCTTAGCCCACAGGGAGAGGGAAAACACCTTAACGGCTCACCACCTTCAACAGGATCTCGCCGTACACCGGCATCAGCGGGTGACGGATCAGCGCCACCAGCGCTACCACCGCCACGCCGAGCGTAAGTGGGGCCAGCCAGAGCAGGCGAGTGCGCGGAAGATAGCGCGTCAGACGATCAACACTGGCTTTCGCGCTGCGCCACAGGCGCCAGCAGAACCAGACCGCCAGCCACAGCAGGACCGCCGTTCCCAGCAGCAGCCACTTGAACTCGCCGCTTTGCATACCGTCAGGAATATCGATGGCCGCGCCCGCCAGGATCCCCGGCAGGAAGTAGAACGGCGGCCAGAAGACGCAGCCGATGATGTTCGGCACTACAAACTTCGCGACGGGCAGATCCAGCATCCCGGCCACCATCGGCACCAGCGGGCGCGTTGGGCCAACGAAGCGCCCCACGAGGATGGTGAACATGCTGTGCTGGTGCAGCGCGTGCTCGGTTTTATCCAACAGCGCTTTGTTTTTTTTCATGAACGACCAGCGGTGCAGCGGCTTCTTAAAGCGCCAGCCCAGCCAGAAGGAGATCCAGTCCCCCAGCAAACAACCGATGATACCGGCCATCCACGCCTGCCAGAAATTGACCTCGCCGCTGCCGATAAGCGCCCCAAGCCCCGCCATCATCACGGTGCCGGGCAGGATCAGCCCGACCAGCGCCAGCGACTCCAGAAACGCCACCAGCGCCACGGCGATGAGCGAATACATAACGGACTGGGTAATAAAATGTTCCAGCAATGCCTGCATAACTATTCCGGTCAGAAAACGAATCAGCGATTCTGCTTAGCGCCCTGCACCGCGTCAAGGCATCAATTGTCTGAATAGTTTACAAGATGCGCCTGAAGTTCACCTGAATGTTTACCGATTATTCACATCCCGCACGGAATTCGCTCGGGCTGGCACCGGTGCACTTCTTAAACACGCGAGAGAAATAGAGCTGATCTTCAAAGCCGACGTTACGCCCGACGGTGGCGATAGGCATTCGGGTGGTGCTGAGCAGCAGTTTCGCCTGGCTGATGCGCTGATCCTCACGCCAGCTGAGTACACTCACGCCAAGCTGCTGGCGGAACAGATGAGAGAGCCGTGACGGCGACAGACACACATGCTGGGCGACGCTGGCAATATCAAACTGGCTGTCGGCAAGGTGGTCGCTGATGTACTGGCAGGCGTCGCGGACGCGGTTGTCCAGCGGCGGATTAAGCGACTCGTTGATGGCCTCCATGCGGCGCAGCAGCACCTGTTCAAGCAGGTTGATGGCCAGCAGTTCGGCGTAGCGCCCGCCCGCCTGCCCTGCCTCAATAATCTGTGCGAACAGCTCACGGAACTGCGCCAGATGCGCCTCATCCGGGCGATATAAACCGGTATGGGCGAAAATGGCCGGCCACGAGAGCCACTCCTGCCAGTAGGCGCGCGGACGGAAATAGACCCACTGGTGATACCACTCTTTGGCATCCGGATGGCGCCCGTAGTGGTGGATCTCCCCCGGCGGGAACAGCAGCATATCACCGGGGCGGCAGATAAACTGCTGATACCCGTTTTTGACGACCCCTTCTCCGCGTACGGTCAGGTTCAGGATATATCCCTTCATGCCAAGAGGGCGATCGACGTAAAAATCGAGATATCCCTCGGCCTCAATTGGCGTCAGCCCCGCCACCAGATGGGCGTTAAATGAGTAGCCCGGCAGTAAGGGATCGTTTTGCGGTTCGGCCATAGATTCAGTTCTCCCAAGGGTCCTGAAGGAAACCAATTGTCCATATCGATAAAAGCAGTATAAAAATGGCCCGCGAAAAGATCCAAAAAGCATCACGCCTCTTTTACGTCCGCCATGTTTCAGCCTTTCCCCCTGATTTGTCCGCCAGTACGGGCAGATAAGCAGTAACAAAAGTGTCTATAAGTGCGGCAGAAATGTCCACATAGAATATTTGCACGGCGTCACACTTTGCGTGGCTACAGCAATTTAGTCCATAAGATTAGCGGATCCTGCCTGACGATTTTTGTCCCCAGTCTCTAATGTTCTTCCATACCTGTTTTTTGGATGGAGCAACACCATGGCAATTGCAATTGGCCTCGATTTTGGCAGCGACTCAGTTCGCGCGCTGGCAGTGGACTGTACGACTGGCCGGGAGATAGCAACCAGCGTTGAGTGGTATCCGCGCTGGCAAGAGGGGCGCTACTGCGATGCGCCGAACAACCAGTTCCGCCACCACCCGCGCGATTACATTGAATCAATGGAAGCGGCGATCAAAACCGTGCTGGCGGAGCTGACGGACGCCCAGCGGGCCGACGTCGTGGGGATTGGCGTCGACAGTACCGGTTCAACGCCAGCCCCGGTTGATGCAGAAGGCCGCGTACTGGCGCTTCGCCCGGAGTTTGCTGATAACCCGAACGCCATGTTTGTGCTGTGGAAAGACCATACCGCCGTGGAAGAGGCGGAAGCCATCACCCGCTTATGCCACCAGCCGGGCAAAACCGACTACTCGCGCTACATCGGCGGGATCTACTCCAGCGAATGGTTCTGGGCAAAAATCCTGCACGTTACCCGCGCGGACGCGTCGGTCGCACAGGCAGCGGCGTCATGGATTGAGCTGTGCGACTGGGTTCCCGCCCTGCTTTCCGGCACCACTCGCCCGCAGGCTATTCGCCGTGGCCGTTGCAGCGCCGGGCATAAATCGCTGTGGCATGAAAGCTGGGGTGGTCTGCCTCCGGCAGCGTTCTTCGATGAACTCGACCCGATCATCAACAAAAACCTGACATACCCGCTGTTTACCGACACCTTCACCGCCGATATTCCGGTCGGCATGCTCTGTGAAGAGTGGGCGAAACGCCTCGGTCTGCCGCAAAACGTGACCATTTCCGGCGGCGCGTTCGACTGCCATATGGGCGCCGTGGGCGCGGGTGCGCAGCCTAACACGCTGGTGAAAGTGATTGGCACCTCCACCTGCGACATTCTGACGGCGGATAAAACGACCGTTGGCGACCGCGCGGTGAAGGGTATCTGCGGTCAGGTTGACGGCAGCGTGGTGCCCGATTTTATCGGCCTCGAAGCGGGTCAGTCCGCGTTTGGCGATATCTACGCCTGGTTTGGCCGGGTGCTCGGCTGGCCGCTGGATCAGCTGGCAGCCGCGCATCCTGAACTGAAAACCCAGATTACCGCGAGCAAAAAACAGCTCCTGCCGCAGCTCACCGAAGCCTGGGCAAAAAATCCGTCTCTCGATCACCTGCCGGTGGTGCTGGACTGGTTCAACGGCCGTCGTACGCCGTTTGCCAACCAGCGTCTGAAAGGGGTGATTACCGATCTCAACCTGGCGACCGACGCGCCCGCGCTGTTTGGCGGCCTGATCGCCGCCACCGCGTTCGGCGCGCGCGCCATTATGGAGTGCTTCACCGGGCAGGGCATTGACGTGAACAACGTGATGGCTTTGGGCGGTATCGCCCGTAAAAACCCGGTGATCATGCAGGCCTGCTGCGACGTGCTCAACCGTCCGCTGCAAATTGTGGCCTCCGATCAGTGCTGTGCGCTGGGTGCCGCGATTTTCGCTGCCGTGGCCGCAGGCGTCCATGCGGATATCCCGACCGCGCAACAGCATATGGCGAGCGCCGTCGAAAGTACGCTCCAGCCGCAGGCTCAGCAGGCACAACGCTTTGAACAGCTTTATCAGCGCTACCAGCAATGGGCAAAAAGCGCCGAACTTCACTATCTCCCTGTCGCCGCCCCGGCCAAAACTACCGCGGACACTACGGCAACCCTGACACATTAAGGACACGATAATGACCATTTTTAATAATTATGAAGTGTGGTTTGTGATTGGCAGCCAGCATTTATACGGACCGGAAGCGTTGCAGCAGGTGACGAAACACGCGGAGCACGTTGTGAATGCGCTGAACGCGGAAGCCAAACTGCCGTGCAAACTGGTGCTGAAGCCGCTGGGTACTACGCCGGACGAAATCACTAACATCTGCCGCGATGCCAATTACGATGACAAATGCGCTGGCCTGGTGGTGTGGCTGCACACCTTCTCGCCAGCCAAAATGTGGATCAACGGCCTGGCTATCCTCAACAAACCGCTGCTGCAATTCCACACTCAGTTCAACGCCTCTCTGCCGTGGGACAGCATCGACATGGACTTCATGAACCTGAATCAGACCGCGCACGGCGGCCGCGAGTTCGGCTTCATCGGCGCGCGCATGCGTCAACAGCATGCCGTGGTGACCGGCCACTGGCAGGATGGCCAGGCACAAAAACGCATTGGCTCCTGGATGCGTCAGGCGGTATCTAAGCAGGATACCCGTCACCTGAAAGTGGTGCGTTTCGGCGACAACATGCGCGAAGTGGCGGTCACCGACGGTGATAAAGTGGCCGCGCAGATTAAATTTGGCTTTTCCGTCAACACCTGGGCGGTAGGCGACCTGGTGCAGGTGGTGAATGACATCAGCGATGGCGACGTAAGCGCGCTGGTGGACGAGTACGAAAGCAGCTACCGCCTGACGCCTGCGGCACAAATCAACGGCGACAAGCGCCAGAATGTGCTGGACGCGGCGCGCATCGAGCTGGGCATGAAGCGCTTCCTGGAACAGGGCGGCTTCCACGCTTTTACCACCACCTTTGAAGACCTCCACGGCCTGAAACAGCTGCCGGGTCTGGCGGTACAACGTCTGATGCAGCAGGGCTACGGCTTTGCGGGCGAAGGCGACTGGAAAACTGCCGCTCTGCTTCGCATCATGAAGGTGATGTCAACCGGTCTACAGGGCGGCACCTCTTTTATGGAGGACTACACCTACCACTTCGAGAACGGCAACGATCTGGTGCTCGGCTCGCACATGCTGGAAGTGTGTCCATCCATCGCGGTTGAAGAGAAACCGATCCTCGACGTGCAGTACCTCGGCATTGGCGGCAAAGCGGATCCAGCCCGTCTGATCTTCAACACCCGTACCGGCCCGGCCATCAACGCCAGCCTGATCGACCTCGGCGACCGTTTCCGCCTGCTGGTGAACTGCGTCGATGCGGTGGAAACTCCGCATTCTCTGCCGAAACTGCCGGTCGCCAACGCCTTGTGGAAAGCGCAGCCTGACCTGCCAACCGCGTCGGAAGCCTGGATCCTGGCCGGCGGCGCGCACCACACCGTATTCAGCCACGCGCTTGACCTGAACGATATGCGTCAGTTTGCCGAGCTGCACGACATCGAACTGACCGTGATTGATAACGATACCCGTCTGCCAGCCTTTAAAGACGCGCTGCGCTGGAACGAAGTCTATTACGGTTCAAAACGCTAAGCCCTGAATGCCCGGTGGCACTTCGTTTACCGGGCCTACGGTTCTGTAGGCCGGATAAGCGAAGCGCCATCCGGCAGGAGACGACAATGTTAGAAGATCTCAAACGTCAGGTACTCGAAGCCAACCTGGCGCTGCCAAAACATAACCTGGTGACCCTGACCTGGGGCAACGTCAGCGCCGTTGACCGGGAAAAAGGGGTGTTCGTGATCAAGCCTTCCGGCGTGGATTACACGGTAATGACCGCAGAAGACATGGTGGTGGTCAGCATCGAAACGGGTGAAGTGGTTGAAGGCAATAAAAAGCCCTCCTCCGATACGCCCACTCACCGCCTGCTGTATCAGGCCTTCCCGACCATCGGTGGGATTGTGCATACCCATTCGCGTCACGCGACCATCTGGGCGCAGGCGGGCCAGCCTATTCCGGCGACCGGCACCACCCACGCGGACTACTTTTACGGCACCATTCCCTGCACGCGTCTGATGACCGATGCGGAGATCGGCGGTGAGTACGAATGGGAAACGGGGAACGTGATTGTCGAAACCTTCGAAAAACAGGGAATCGACGCGGCGCAAATGCCCGGCGTGCTGGTGCACTCCCACGGCCCGTTTGCCTGGGGTAAAAACGCGGAGGACGCGGTGCACAACGCGATCGTGCTGGAGGAAGTCGCCTATATGGGGATCTTCTGCCGCCAGCTGGCACCGCAGCTGCCGGATATGCAGCAAACCCTGCTGGATAAGCATTACCTGCGTAAGCACGGCGCGAAAGCGTATTACGGGCAGTAAATCATTGCCCGGCGGCGCTGCGCTTATCGGGCCTACGGATCCTGTTGGCCGGATAAGCGTAGCGCCATCCGGCAAAACAGGCACTGTATAAAACCCCAGCAAACACCCCTCAACCAGGCTATAATCAGGCCTGGTTTGTTTTGTGGGATAGCGGCGTGGCACAGGCGCAAGAAGGCTTTTTACTGACCCGACACTGGCGGGATACCCCTCAGGGCACCGAGGTTGCGTTCTGGCTGGCGACGGATAACGGCCCGCTGCACGTTACCCTGCCGCCTCAGGAGTCCGTGGCGTTTATCCCTGAACACCACGTCGAGAAGGTAAAGCAGCTGCTGCGCGGTGAAAACGGCTGGCGCCTCACGCCTCTTGAGCTAAAAGACTTCCACCGCCAGCCGGTTTATGGCCTCTACTGTCGCGCCCATCGCCAGCTGATGCGCTATGAAAAATTGCTCCGCGAAGCGGGCGTGACGCTCTATGAAGCGGACATTCGCCCGCCGGAACGTTTTCTGATGGAGCGGTTTATCACCGCCCCCGTCTGGGTAGATGGCACCGAGCAAAACGGCAGGATCGTTAACGCGCGCCTGAAGCCTAATCCGCACTATCGCCCGCCGCTGAAGTGGGTCTCGCTGGATATCGAAACCACCCGTCACGGCGAGCTGTACTGCATCGGCCTTGAAGGCTGCGGGCAGCGGGTTGTCTATATGCTCGGGCCCCCGAACGGCGATGCGTCCGCGCTGGATTTTCATCTGGAATACGTTACCAGCCGACCACAGCTGCTGGAGAAGCTTAACCAGTGGTTTGCCGAGCACGACCCGGATGTATTGATCGGCTGGAACGTGGTGCAGTTTGACCTGCGCGTGTTGCAAAAACATGCCGAGCGGTACCGCATTCCCCTGACGTTAGGGCGCGGAAACACGGAGCTGGAGTGGCGTGAGCACGGTTTTAAGAACGGCGTATTCTTCGCACAGGCTAACGGTCGCCTGATAATCGACGGCATCGAGGCGCTGAAATCCGCCTTCTGGAACTTCTCTTCCTTCTCGCTGGAAGCGGTCGCCCAGGCGCTGCTCGGTGAAGGTAAATCCATCGACAATCCCTGGGACCGAATGGACGAGATCGACCGGCGCTTTAATGAGGATAAGCCAGCGCTCGCTACCTATAACCTGAAAGACTGTGAGCTGGTAACGCAGATTTTCCATAAAACCGAGATCATGCCCTTCCTGCTGGAACGCGCAACGGTGAACGGTCTCGCGGTCGACAGGCACGGCGGCTCGGTAGCGGCCTTCAGCCACCTCTATTTCCCGCGGATGCACCGGGCGGGCTATGTGGCCCCTAACCTCGGTGACGTGCCGCCGCAGGCCAGTCCCGGCGGTTACGTGATGGATTCACGGCCCGGGCTGTATGATTCGGTGCTGGTGCTGGATTATAAAAGTCTGTACCCGTCGATTATCCGCACATTTCTGATTGATCCGGTAGGGCTGGTCGAGGGGATGGCGCAGCCAGACGATGCGCACAGCACCGAAGGTTTTCTTGGGGCACGCTTCTCGCGCGAAAAACACTGCCTGCCTGAAATCGTGGGAAACATCTGGCACGGCCGCGACGAGGCAAAACGTTACGGCAACAAGCCGCTCTCACAGGCGTTGAAAATTATTATGAATGCCTTTTACGGGGTGCTGGGCACCAGCGCCTGCCGCTTCTTTGATCCGCGTCTGGCGTCGTCCATCACCATGCGCGGGCACGACATTATGCGCCAGACCAAAGCGTTGATTGAATCCCGGGGTTATGACGTTATTTATGGCGACACCGATTCCACCTTTGTCTGGCTGAAATCGGCCCATTCAGAAGACGACGCCGCGCAAATCGGCAAAGAACTGGTCGCCTTCGTGAACGCCTGGTGGCGCGAAAGTTTGCAAAAAGAGCGGTTAACCAGCGCGTTAGAGCTGGAGTTTGAAACCCATTTTGCCCGCTTCTTAATGCCGACCATTCGCGGAACCGACCAGGGCAGCAAGAAGCGCTACGCCGGACTGATTCAGGAAGGCGACAAGCAGCGGATGGTGTTTAAAGGGCTGGAGACAGTGCGCACCGACTGGACGCCGCTGGCACAGCAGTTTCAGCAAACCCTTTATCTGCGGGTGTTCCGCAATGAGCCGTATCAGGACTACGTGCGCGAGACGATAGCCAGCCTGATGGCGGGCGAACTTGACGCGCAGCTGGTGTATCGCAAGCGCCTGCGCCGCCCGCTGGCGGACTACCAGCGTAATGTTCCTCCGCACGTCCGCGCGGCGCGACTGGCGGATGAAGAGAACGTTCGCCGGGGCCGCGCGCCGCAGTATCAGAACCGGGGAACGATCAAATACGTCTGGACAACGAACGGACCAGAACCCGTTGATTACCAGCAGTCTCCGCTCGATTACGATCACTACCTGACCCGCCAGCTTCAGCCTGTTGCGGAGGGAATTTTACCTTTCATCAACGACGACTTTGCTACACTAGTGACAGGACAACTTGGGCTATTTTGACGCGTGACGAAACCGTTGCCATCCAGTACCATAGCGCCCTTTCCATTCCCGGACCCATTTTTCGATGACCGTCTTTTTTGACGGGGTCGAACTATTGCCTGCAATTAAAGATTAGAGCCGAACAACTATGCCTTTTACACTTGGTCAACGCTGGATCAGCGATACAGAAAGCGAACTTGGATTAGGAACCGTCGTTGCCGTCGATGCGCGCATGGTTACCCTCCTTTTCCCTGCTACCGGTGAAAACCGCCTGTACGCTCGCAATGACTCCCCTGTTACCCGCGTAATGTTCAATCCGGGTGATACCGTGACCAGCCATGACGGCTGGCAACTGAAGGTTGAAGACGTAAAAGAAGAGAATGGACTGCTCGCCTACATCGGAACGCGTCTTGATACCGACGAGACAAATGTCATCCTGCGTGAAGTGCTGCTCGACAGCAAACTGGTGTTCAGCAAGCCACAGGACCGTCTGTTTGCCGGGCAAATCGACCGAATGGATCGCTTCTCCCTGCGCTACCGCGCGCGTAAGTTCCAGAGTGAGCAGTACCGCATGCCGTGGAGCGGCCTGCGCGGTCAGCGTACCAGCCTTATTCCCCATCAGCTGAATATCGCCCATGACGTGGGCCGTCGCCATGCGCCTCGCGTGCTGCTGGCTGACGAAGTGGGCCTGGGTAAAACCATCGAAGCAGGCATGATCCTGCACCAGCAGCTGCTCTCTGGCGCTGCCGAGCGCGTGCTGATTGTGGTTCCAGAAACGCTGCAACATCAGTGGCTGGTTGAAATGCTGCGCCGCTTTAACCTGCGCTTCTCCCTGTTCGACGATGAGCGCTATGCCGAAGCCCAGCACGACGCGGACAACCCGTTTGAAACCGAACAGCTGGTCATTTGTTCCCTGGACTTCGTGCGCCGCAGCAAGCAGCGCCTGGAGCATCTGTGCGACACTGAATGGGATCTGATGGTCGTCGACGAAGCGCACCACCTCGTCTGGAGCGAAGACGCGCCAAGCCGTGAATACATGGCGATTGAGCAGCTTGCCGAGCGCGTACCGGGCGTTCTGCTCCTGACCGCCACGCCGGAGCAGCTGGGTCTTGAGAGCCACTTCGCCCGTCTGCGTCTGCTCGATCCCAACCGTTTCCACGATTTTGAGCAGTTTGTTGAAGAGCAGAAAAACTACCGCCCGGTGGCGGACGCCGTCGCGCTGCTGCTGGCCGGTAATCGTCTCTCTAATGATGAGCTTAACACTCTCAGCGATCTGATTGGCGAGCAGGATATTGAGCCGCTGCTTCAGGCCGCGAACAGCGACAGCGATAATGCGGGATCCGCGCGTAAAGAGCTGATCGACATGCTGATGGATCGCCACGGTACCAGCCGCGTGCTGTTCCGTAACACCCGTAACGGCGTGAAAGGCTTCCCGAAACGCGAGCTGCACACCATCAAACTGCCGCTGCCGACCCAGTACCAGACGGCGATTAAAGTCTCCGGCATTATGGGTACCCGTAAATCTGCGGAAGATCGCGCGCGCGACATGCTCTACCCGGAGCAGATTTATCAGGAATTCGAAGGCGACACCGGCACCTGGTGGAACTTCGATCCGCGCGTGGAGTGGTTGATGGGCTACCTCACCGCTCACCGTTCCCAGAAAGTGCTGGTGATCTGCGCCAAAGCCGCTACCGCATTGCAGCTGGAGCAGGTTCTGCGTGAGCGCGAAGGCATTCGCGCCGCCGTGTTCCACGAAGGCATGTCCATAGTTGAGCGCGATCGTGCAGCAGCCTGGTTTGGTGAAGAGGACAGCGGCGCGCAGGTTCTGCTGTGCTCTGAAATCGGTTCTGAAGGCCGTAACTTCCAGTTCGCCAGCAATCTGGTGATGTTCGATCTGCCGTTTAACCCGGATCTGCTGGAGCAGCGTATCGGCCGTCTGGATCGTATCGGGCAGGCGCACGATATTCAGATCCACGTGCCGTATCTGGAGAAAACCGCCCAGTCCGTGCTGGTGCGCTGGTACCACGAAGGGCTGGACGCGTTTGAACACACCTGCCCGACCGGCCGCACCATTTACGATCAGGTCCATGGCGATCTGATCGGTTACCTGGCCGCGCCTGAAAATAGCGAGGGCTTTGATGAGCTGATTAAATCCTGCCGTGAGAAGCACGACGCACTGAAAGCGCAGCTGGAGCAGGGTCGCGATCGCCTGCTGGAGATCCACTCCAACGGCGGTGAAAAAGCGCAGCAGCTGGCCGAAAGCATTGAAGAGCAGGACGACGACACCAGCCTGATCAGCTTCTCCATGAATCTGTTCGACATCGTCGGTATAAACCAGGACGATCGCGGCGAGAACATGATCGTGCTGACCCCGTCCGATCATATGCTGGTGCCGGATTTCCCGGGCCTGCCGGAAGACGGCTGCACAATCACCTTTGAGCGTGATGTGGCGCTGTCCCGCGAAGACGCACAGTTCATTACCTGGGAGCACCCGCTGATCCGCAACGGTCTGGATCTGATCCTCTCCGGCGATACCGGCAGCAGCACCATTTCCCTGTTGAAGAACAAAGCCTTGCCTGTGGGCACGCTGCTGGTGGAGCTGATCTACGTTGTGGAAGCGCAGGCGCCGAAACAGCTTCAGCTTAACCGCTTCCTCCCGCCAACGCCGGTGCGTCTGCTGCTGGATAAAAACGGTACGAATCTGGCCAGCCAGGTGGAGTTTGAAAGCTTCAACCGTCAGTTGAGCGCGGTGAACCGCCATACCGGCAGCAAGCTGGTGAATGCGGTGCAACAGGACGTGCATGCCATTCTGCAACTGGGTGAAACCCAGGCCGAAAAAGCGGCCAGAGTGCTGATTGATGCGGCGCGCAGCGAAGCCGATGAGAAGCTTTCTGCCGAGCTGTCGCGTTTGGAAGCGTTGAAAGCGGTGAACCCGAACATTCGTGACGATGAGCTGGCCGCAATTGAGAGCAACCGCCAGCAGGTGCTGGAAAGCCTGAATCAGGCGGGATGGCGTCTCGACGCCCTGCGTCTTATCGTTGTGACGCATCAGTAAGCGGAGCGCAAAATGGTAATGGAGCCCTACAATCCCCCGATGGATCCGTGGCTGGTCATTCTGTATCAGGACGAGCACATTATGGTGGTTAACAAGCCGAGCGGCCTGTTGTCCGTGCCGGGGCGTCTGGAAGAGCATAAAGACAGCGTGATGACGCGTATCCAGCGCGATTATCCCCAGGCCGAGTCTGTCCATCGTCTGGATATGGCGACCAGCGGCGTGATTGTGGTGGCTCTTAATAAGGCGGCAGAACGTGAGCTGAAGCGTCAGTTCCGCGAGCGCGAGCCGAAGAAGCAGTATGTCGCCCGCGTGTGGGGCCATCCGGCGCAGGCGGAAGGGCTGGTGGATTTACCGCTGATTTGCGACTGGCCGAACCGGCCAAAGCAGAAGGTGTGTTATGAAACCGGCAAGGCTGCGCAGACCGAGTATGAAGTGCTGGAGTACGCGCCGGATAATACCGCGCGCGTCCTGCTGAAGCCGATTACCGGGCGCTCCCATCAGCTGCGTGTGCATATGCTTGCGATGGGTCACCCGATTCTGGGTGACAGATTCTATGCGCCGCCGGAAGCGCTGGCGTTAGCGCCGCGCCTGCAACTGCATGCGCAGACGCTCACCATCACCCACCCTGCTTTCGGCAACGCCATGACGTTCAAAGCCCCGGTGGACTTCTGAAAAAATGGCCCGACACTGTCGGGCCATTTTTTTATTTAAAACCTTTCTGCTCTTTAATCAGCTCATAGGCTTTCTGGATTTCCTGCGCTTTCTGTTTCGCCATCTCCATCATCTCAGGCGGCAGGCCTTTCGCCACCAGCTTATCCGGATGGTGCTCGCTCATCAGCTTACGATAGGCGCGTTTGATGGTCGTGACATCGTCAGAGGGCTTCACGCCGAGGACATTACAGGCATCTTCAAGCGTAGGGCCACGCTGCGCCTGCTGCCACCCGCCACCGGACGATTGCTGTTGATAACCGCCGCCAAAGTGCGCGCCGCCCTGCATCATGCGCAGGAACTGATCGAACTGCATGCGGGAAATGCCCAGCTCTTCAGCAATTACATACAGGACGTCCCGTTCATTCGGATGCAGAGAGCCATCCGCGAAGGCGGCCTGGATTTGAATTTCCAGAAACATCCGAATTAAATCAAAGCGCCCGAAGCAGATGCTACGGAACTGCCGCATTTTTTCACGCAGCGGGTAGTTATCCGCTTTACCAATCCGGAATGCATTCTGCGCCGCGACGCGGGATTCGCCGTGCAGATTCATGCGATCCATAAAGACGCTGGCAACCTGAATATCGGCTTCCGTTACGCGCCCTTTTGATTTGGTTAAGTGCCCCATCACCTCGAAGGTGGTGGAGAAGAAGAGTGACTGGCGCTCGCGCTGGTTGGCAAACCAGGCCATTTTGCGGCTGCGTGCTTTATCAAACATATGGCCGATAATGAGGCCAAGAACAACACCCCAGAATCCGGCACCCATAATAATTGCGAACGCAACGCCGATTATTTTACCCCAATACTGCATATACTCCCCGAATGGTCATGTTCCTGGCCGACGCAACGCCATCATTACAGTGGTCGCGCCACGGTCAATTGAGGGACATCGCCTATAATTTGCATTATCATACTCGTCATTCGATAGCGAGCCTAACACTCTGGCGCGCAAACGGGCAGGATTAACGCTGGTACTGCGCTGATGAGTAAGATAGTCTCTGAGCGTTTGTAAGCCGTAGCCACTGATGACGGAACAATAAAATACAACGTATGAAAAAACGTATCCCCACCCTTCTGGCCACAATGATTGGCACCGCCCTGTATAGCCAACAGGGGCTCGCAGCCGATCTCGCCTCGCAGTGTATGCTTGGCGTCCCAAGTTACAATCGCCCACTGGTGAAAGGCGATACGAATGACTTACCCGTCACCATTAATGCCGACAGCGCAAAAGGTAATTATCCTGACAATGCAACCTTTACGGGCAATGTCGATATTAACCAGGGTAACAGCCGTCTGCTGGCTGACGAAGTGCAATTGCACCAGAAGCAGCCGGAAGGTGCTCAGGCGCCTGTCCGTACGGTGGATGCGCTGGGTAATGTGCACTATGACGACAATCAGGTCATCCTGAAAGGTCCGAAAGCCTGGTCGAATCTGAATACCAAAGACACCAACGTCTGGGAAGGTGATTATCAGATGGTCGGTCGTCAGGGGCGCGGTACCGCAGACCTGATGAAGCAGCGCGGCGAGAACCGCTACACCATTCTCGAAAACGGCTCGTTTACGTCCTGTTTGCCAGGCTCAAATACCTGGAGCGTTGTGGGCAGCGAAGTGATCCACGACCGTGAAGAACAGGTTGCAGAGATCTGGAACGCCCGTTTTAAACTCGGCCCGGTGCCCATTTTCTATAGTCCTTACCTGCAACTGCCTGTGGGTGACAAACGTCGTTCAGGCTTCCTGATCCCGAACGCCAAGTACAGCACGTCGAACTACTTTGAGTTCTACCTGCCGTACTACTGGAACATTGCGCCCAACATGGACGCCACGATCACGCCGCACTACATCCATAAGCGCGGTAACATCATGTGGGAGAACGAATTCCGCTATCTGACCAAAGCGGGCGCGGGTCTGATGGAGTTTGATTATCTGCCATCAGATAAGGTGTTCCAGGACGAACATCCGAGCGAAGGTGATAAGCACCGCTGGATGTACTACTGGCAGCACGCCGGGGTAATGGATCAGGTTTGGCGCTTCAACATCGACTACACCAAAGTCAGCGATCCGTATTACTTCAACGACTTCGACTCTAAATACGGGTCCAGTACCGACGGTTACGCCACGCAGATATTCAGCGTGGGCTACGCCATTGAAAATTTTGACGCAACGGTGTCGACCAAGCAGTTCCAGGTGTTTGATACGCAAACAAACAGCACCTACGGTTCAGAGCCGCAGCTGGACGTGAACTGGTACCAGAACGATGTGGGTCCTTTCGACACGCACGTTTACGCGCAGGCGGTCCATTTCGTCAACACCAACTCAGATATGCCGGAAGCTACGCGTCTGCATATCGAGCCGACGATCAACCTGCCGTGGTCAAACGACTGGGCGAGCCTGAATACCGAAGCCAAAGTGATGGCCACCCACTACCAGCAGAAAAATATTGATAAATACAATGCGAATCCGAACAACGCGAACGATCTTGCAGATTCAGTAAACCGTGTCCTCCCTCAGTTTAAAATGGACGGCAAGCTGATCTTCGAACGCGATATGGGCATGCTCGCAGATGGATATACCCAGACGCTTGAGCCACGTATGCAGTATCTGTACGTGCCTTATCGCGATCAGAGCAAGATTCAAAACTACGACTCGTCCTTACTGCAATCTGACTATAGCGGCCTGTTCCGCGATCGTTCCTACGGTGGCCTTGACCGTATTGCGTCAGCAAACCAGTTAACGACCGGCGTCACAACGCGCGTTTATGATGATGCTGCCGTTGAACGTTTTAACGTTTCTGTTGGTCAAATCTACTATTTCACAGAATCACGCACTGGCGATGATAAAATTCAGTGGGAGAAAGACAACAAAACGGGCTCACTGGTATGGGCGGGCGACACTTACTGGCGCATGACGGATCGTTGGGGTCTGCGCGGTGGTGTTCAGTACGATACACGACTGGACAATATCGCGACGGGCAGCGCTGCCATCGAATATCGTCGTGATGAGGACCGTATGTTGCAGTTGACATACCGTTACGCCAGCCCGGAATACATTCAGGCGACACTGCCTAATTATTCCACTTCCGACCCATACAAAGACGGTATTTCACAGGTGGGTACCGCCGCGAGCTGGCCTATCGCCGATCGTTGGTCAGTCGTCGGAGCCTACTACTATGACACGAATGCCCAAAAACCTGCTGACCAGATGCTGGGTCTGCAATATAACTCCTGCTGTTACGCAATACGTGTCGGTTACGAACGCAAACTTAACGGCTGGGATACGCAAAACAGTCAGGGCAAATACGATAACGTGATTGGCTTTAATATCGAGTTGCGCGGCCTGAGCTCTAACTACGGTCTGGGCACGCAGCAGATGCTGCGCTCGAACATTCTGCCGTATCGTAGTTCATTGTAATGTGCTTGATTTACAACGTAATCCGCTTTGCGGTTAATTGAAATGGAAAAAGTATGAAGAACTGGAAAACGCTGCTACTCGGTGTCGCTATGGTTGCGAATACCAGCTTCGCGGCCCCACAGGTTGTCGATAAAGTCGCGGCTGTGGTTAACAACGGCGTCGTGCTTGAAAGTGACGTTGACGGTTTGATGAAATCTGTAAAGCTCAACTCGGGCCAGGCAGGTCAACAACTTCCGGATGACGCTACGCTGCGCCACCAGATCCTGGAACGTCTGATCATGGATCAGATTGTCCTGCAAATGGGCCAGAAAATGGGTGTGAAGATCTCTGACGAGCAGCTCGATCAGGCGATCGCTAACATTGCAAAGCAGAACAACATTACCCCGGACCAGATGCGTAGCCGCCTGGCCTATGACGGCATCAGCTATGCCACCTACCGTAATCAGATCCGTAAAGAGATGCTGATTTCAGAAGTGCGTAACAATGAAGTCCGTCGCCGCGTCACCATCCTGCCTCAGGAAGTGGATGCCCTGGCGAAACAGGTGGGTAATCAGAATGATGCCAGCACTGAACTTAACCTGAGCCACATCCTGATCCCACTGCCGGAAAACCCAACCTCCGATCAGGCGGCTGAGGCGGAAAGTCAGGCGCGCGCTATCGTTGAGCAGGCGCGTAATGGCGATGACTTCGGCAAACTGGCGATCACCTACTCTGCTGACCAGCAGGCGCTGAAAGGCGGCCAGATGGGCTGGGGCCGTATTCAAGAGCTGCCATCCCTGTTTGCCCAGGCGCTGAGCACGGCGAAGAAAGGCGACATCGTCGGTCCAATCCGTTCCGGTGTGGGCTTCCACATTCTGAAAGTGAACGACCTGCGCGGTCAGAGCCAGAACATTTCGGTTACCGAAGTGCATGCGCGCCATATCCTGCTCAAACCGTCTCCGATCATGACTGACGATCAGGCCCGTGCGAAGCTGGAACAGATCGCCGCAGACATCAAGAGCGGTAAAACCACCTTCGATAAAGCGGCAAAAGAGTTCTCTCAGGATCCTGGCTCTGCAAACCAGGGCGGTGACCTGGGTTGGGCGGCAGCGGATATTTACGATCCAGCTTTCCGCGATGCGTTAATGAAGCTGAATAAGGGTCAGATGAGCGCGCCAGTGCACTCCTCCTTCGGCTGGCATCTGATCCAGCTGATGGACACGCGCAACGTGGATAAAACCGACGCGGCGCAGAAAGATCGTGCGTATCGGATGCTGTTTAACCGTAAGTTCTCTGAAGAAGCCGCAACCTGGATGCAGGAACAACGCGCCAGCGCTTACGTGAAAGTGTTGAGCAACTAATGAAACCGCATCGTGTTGTGATCACTCCCGGCGAACCCGCCGGGATTGGGCCTGACCTTGTGGTTCAGCTCGCCCAGCGCAGCTGGCCGGTAGAGTTGGTTGTTTGCGCAGATGCAACACTGTTACAAGACCGGGCAGCCTTGCTCGGTCTGCCTTTAACGCTCCTCCCTTACGTTGAAGGCCAACAGCCCGCACCGCAGCAGGCTGGTACTCTCACCCTGCTTTCAGTTCCGCTCCGTGCACCTGTTGTCCCCGGTGAGTTACACATCGAAAACGGCCACTACGTTGTCGAGACGCTGGCGCGCGCCTGTGACGGTTGCCTTCAGGGCGAATTTGCAGCCCTGATCACCGGTCCGGTGCATAAAGGCGTAATCAACAACGCGGGCATTCCGTTTACCGGGCATACCGAATTTTTCGAAGAGCGTTCGCACAGCCCGAAAGTGGTGATGATGCTGGCAACCGAAGCAATGCGCGTTGCGCTGGTAACAACGCACCTGCCGATCAAAGCCATTCCGGATGCCATTACGCCTGAACTCCTGCGTGAGATCATTGGCATTTTGCATCACGATCTGCAAACCAAATTCGGTATTCCGCAGCCGCATGTGCTGGTTTGCGGCCTGAATCCGCACGCGGGTGAGGGCGGACATATGGGCACTGAAGAGATCGACACCATCATTCCGGTGCTTGAGGAGATGCGGGCGAAGGGGATGAACCTCAGCGGGCCACTGCCTGCCGACACCCTTTTCCAGCCCAAATACCTGGATAAAGCCGATGCCGTACTCGCGATGTACCACGATCAGGGTCTGCCCGTGCTAAAATACCAGGGATTTGGTCGCGGGGTGAATATCACCCTCGGCTTACCCTTTATTCGAACGTCCGTTGACCACGGTACTGCGCTGGATCTGGCAGGCCAGGGAAAAGCGGATGTCGGCAGTTTTATCACGGCGCTTAATCTCGCCATCAAAATGATTGTTAATACTCAATGACTAATCGAGTCCATCAGGGCCACTTAGCCCGTAAACGCTTCGGGCAAAACTTCCTCAACGATCAGTTTGTGATCGACAGTATCGTTTCTGCCATTAATCCGCAGAAAGGCCAGGCCATGGTCGAAATCGGCCCGGGTCTTGCCGCGCTGACCGAGCCGGTAGGCGAACGCCTTGACGAACTGACCGTTATCGAACTCGACCGCGATCTGGCCGCGCGTCTGCAAACGCACCCTTTCCTCGGGCCGAAGCTGACGATTTATCAGCAGGATGCGATGACCATGAACTTTGGCGAACTGTCAGAAAAAATGGGACAGCCGCTGCGCGTGTTCGGTAACCTGCCGTACAACATCTCCACCCCGCTGATGTTCCATCTGTTTAGCTATACTGATGCCATTGCCGACATGCACTTCATGTTGCAAAAAGAGGTCGTTAACCGTCTGGTTGCAGGGCCGAACAGTAAAGCGTATGGTCGTTTAAGCGTGATGGCGCAATATTACTGCAACGTGATCCCGGTATTAGAAGTGCCGCCTTCCGCGTTCACGCCACCACCAAAAGTGGATTCTGCGGTTGTGCGCCTGGTGCCACATAAAACGATGCCGTATCCGGTCAAAGACCTGCGCGTGCTGAGCCGTATCACGACAGAAGCCTTTAACCAGCGCCGTAAAACGATTCGTAACAGCCTTGGCAATCTGTTTACCGTTGACGTGTTAGCTGAGTTGGGCATCGACCCGGCAATGCGTGCGGAAAATATTTCCGTAGAGCAGTACTGCAAGCTGGCTAATTACATCAGCGACAATGCGCCGCCGAAGGAGAGCTAAGCCATGATTGATTCGCCCCGCGTCTGTGTTCAGGTTCAAAGCGTCTACATTGAGTCCCAATCCACACCGGATGAAGAACGTTTTGTCTTTGCTTATACCGTAACCATTCGCAATCTGGGGCGGATGCCTGTGCAACTGCTCGGGCGCTACTGGCTTATCACCAACGGCAATGGCCGCGAAATTGAAGTCCAGGGTGAAGGTGTGGTCGGTGAACAACCCCATATCGCCCCTGGCGAAGAGTATCAGTACACCAGCGGTGCGGTCATTGAAACGCCACTGGGTACCATGCAAGGCCATTACGAAATGGTCGATGCCGACGGTAATGCTTTCCGCATTGCTATTCCTGTGTTCCGTCTCGCCGTACCTACACTTATTCATTAATCTAATGTCTACATATCTGATTGGCGACGTTCACGGTTGCTACGATGAACTGATCGCATTATTAAAACAGGTCGATTTTACTCCCGGGCAGGACACGCTCTGGCTTACAGGCGATTTAGTGGCGCGCGGCCCTGGCTCCCTTGACGTCCTGCGTTACGTCAAATCTCTGGGCGACAGCGTGCGGCTGGTACTGGGCAACCACGATCTGCATCTGCTGGCCGTATACGCCGGGATCAGCCGTAATAAGCCGAAAGATCGCATTACCCCCCTGCTGGAAGCACCGGATGCCGATGAGTTGCTCAACTGGCTGCGTCGCCAGCCACTGCTACAGATTGACGAAGAGAAAAAGCTGGTGATGGCTCATGCCGGCATCACGCCTCAGTGGGATCTTGAGACGGCAAAAACCTGTGCGCGCGACGCCGAAGCGGTGCTGGCGAGCGACTCCTACCCGTTCTTCCTCGATGCGATGTACGGCGACATGCCGAATAACTGGAGTGATGACCTCAGCGG
Source organism: Enterobacter cloacae complex sp. SYL001 (assembly GCF_049237025.1). NCBI lineage: Bacteria > Pseudomonadati > Pseudomonadota > Gammaproteobacteria > Enterobacterales > Enterobacteriaceae > Enterobacter > Enterobacter cloacae complex sp. SYL001. The sequence goes on from NZ_JBMKJI010000003.1 coordinate 171,655, forward strand.
CCTGGCGCGGCTACGTTTTATCACCAATGCTTTTACGCGGATGCGCTACTGCTTCCCGAACGGGCAGCTGGATATGTATTGCAAAGATACGCCGGAAAATGCCCCTGCGCCGCTTAAGCCATGGTTTGCGATTCCGGGCCCCGTGACAAACGAATATAGCGTGGTATTTGGGCACTGGGCATCACTGGAAGGAAAAGGCACCCCGGAAAATATCTATGCGCTGGATACCGGATGCTGCTGGGGCGGGGATTTAACCTGCTTACGCTGGGAAGATAAAACCTACTTTGTCCAGCCATCCAACCGACAGCTGGATTTAGGCGAGGGAGAGGCGGTCGCCTCCTGAAGATGTTTATCCTCTCCCTTTGGGGAGAGGATAAAAACGTTAACGACGTTCCAGAATTTCGAAGCAGTAGCTGTGCGAGTTCTGCGCATCCGCATCGTGAAACTCACTGAATACGGACTCCCACTCGTCCGGATCGTAATCCGGAAAATGGGTATCCCCTTCCACTTCCGCATCAATGTGCGTCAGATACAGTTTCTGCGCTTTTGGCAGGAACTGCTCATACACGCGACCACCACCGATCACCATGATCTCTTCGGCATCGCCGCAGGCGGCAATCGCTTCATCAACGGATTTCACCCACTGCACGCGATCGTCAGTGCCCGGCTGGCTACTGATCACAATATTCTTACGACCCGGCAATGGACGACCAATCGACTCCCAGGTCAGGCGGCCCATCACTACCGGCTTGTTTAACGTAGTACGTTTAAACCATGCGAGATCGGCAGGCAGGTTCCACGGCATGGCGTTTTCCATGCCGATAACGCGGTCTACCGCCAGCGCTGCAATCAGACTGATCATTGAAAATTTCCCGGATGCAAAAAATTGCCGCCACTATACGGAAAGCTTAATCTTTCGTCGACTGGCGGCAGGGTAAAGAATTAGAAATTTTTTAATATTGCTGGCAACTCCACTTCACGCAGAGGGTTTACTCTCCGGTTCATCCGCAGGATCGCCGGTATGCTTGCCCTCTTCCGTCCCCTGCCAGCCGTGGCGCTGAACCAGCGACAGGTGATTACGATCCTCGTTGATGATTTCCGTCAGCATGGTGCTGGTGCGTTTAAACACCGCTGCGCGTTCGGTTGCCGTACTGCTCGCCATCGCCACCATCTCTTCCACCATCTCATGGTTAAAGCGGCGGAACAGATCGGCACGTTCACGCGCTTCATACGCACCAAGCCCCAGACTTTCCAGCGCCATGCGGCCAGATTTGAGCGCCCCTTCGAAGGTTTCACGTTCAGGGGCTGCCACCCCCGCCTGACGCAGCTGGATGTAGTGATCCACATCGCGCGCACGGGAGATAATGGTCAGATGCGGAAAATGCTCTTTAACCAGCTCAACCATCTGCATGCTGGTCTCAGGATCGTCGATGGCGTTAATCAGCACCTCGGCTTTCGCCGCCCCGGCGGATTCCAGCAGGTCCGCCCGGGTCGCATCACCGTAAAACACTTTCATATCGAATTTACGCAGCGTATCAACATGGTCAGGATCGTGATCGAGGATAACCATTTTCACACCGCTGGAGAGCAGTAAACGGCCTGCGATCTGCCCGAAGCGGCCAAATCCGGCGATGATCACGCGAGGCTGCTCCTCGTCGATCTCATCGGCTTCTCGCTCCTGTTCGCTTCCCGTTTTTTCCAGACGCGTCAGCAGCACCAGCAGAATTGGCGTTGCGGCCATCGACAGCGCGACCGCCAGCGTCAGCGCTTTTGCCCATTCCGGATCGAGTACATCTGCCATCTGCGCTGCGCCAAAGACCACGAAAGCAAACTCACTCCCCTGCCCCAACAGCACGGCAAACCAGCGGCGTTGCGGTTTTGGCACGTTTAACGGTCGGGCAATCAGCCACAGCATCGCCATTTTAATGACCAGGAAACCCACCAGCAGAATGATGATGCGCAGCGGGTGGGTTACCAGCGTTCCGAAGTCGATAGACATCCCGACGCCGATGAAAAACAGCCCAAGCAGCAATCCTTTAAACGGCTCGATATCGCTTTCCAGCGCGTGACGATATTCGGAGCTTGCCAGTAAGACCCCTGCGAGGAAAGCGCCCATCGCCATCGACAGCCCAGCCTCTTCAAGCAGCAATCCAAAACCAAACACCAGGAATAACGCAACGGCGCTGAATACTTCGCGCAGGCCAGAGCGAGCCACAAAGCGCAGCAACGGACGCGTTACGTAGCGCCCCAAAAGAATTACCAGCGCCAGCGCACCGACAACCTTCAGCGCAGATAAGGCAAATGCCCCCAGCGTCGTTGATGCGCCGCTGGTTGCCAGCAGCGGGATCATCGCTACCAGCGGGATGGCGGCAATATCCTGGAACAGCAGTACGGAGAAGGTGCTGCGCCCCATTTGCGAGACCGTCAGGTTACGTTCGTTCATTGCCTGCATGGCAATCGCCGTCGAGGAGAGCGCCAGCGTCATGCCAATCAGCTCTGCGACTTTCCACTCCATCCCCAGCAAAATGCAGAACCCGCCCAACAGCAGACCGCAGGCCAGCATTTGCAAAGCGCCACCGCCAAACACCGAGGCGCGCAGTTTCCACAGCCGCTGCGGATCCAATTCCAGGCCAATCACAAACAGCATCAGCACCACGCCGATTTCCGCAAAATGCAGGATTGACTCGGCATCCGTCACCAGCCGAAAGCCCCAGGGGCCAATCACACACCCGGCAATCAGATAGCCGAGCACCGAGCCCAGCCCCAGACGGACCGCCACGGGCACAATTAATGCCGCCGCGCCGAGGTAAATCAGCGCCTGTATCATCGTATGGCTATCCATTGTGCCCCTCCTGCCACTCGAGTAAGCGTTGTTTGTAGTGACGAGCCTGCGCCTGCAAGGTTTCATCGTCGCAGACAAAGGTACAGTGCATTGCAAAAGGCGGAAGCCAGTTCAGGCCACAGTAAAGGGCGGTAGCCTGGAGCGGCTGCGCCAGCACGTCAAATCCGGGGAAAGCGCCAATCTCAAAGTGGCTTTCACCCCCACCGGTGGTTACAGCCCACATCAGGCTTTTTCCCTGAAGCGCTTTGCCGTTATGTCCGTATGCCCAACCGTGCGACAAGACTTTGTCGATCCACAATTTCAGCAGCGGAGGTGTGCTGTACCACTGCATCGGATGCTGCCAGACGATCAGATCGGCACGAGAGAGCGCCTCCTGTTCGGCGGCGACATCGATACTGAAATCAGGATAGAGTTGATAGAGGGAACGTATCTCAACGTTTTCGAGCGTCCTTGCCTGCTCAAGCATCCGTTTATTCGCATGCGAATGTTGCGGATAGGGATGCGCATAAATTATCAGAACCATGAATATGCCTGTCTTTTACTTTTCTTGTAGCATTGAGTGTAGACAGTTACCACCCCGACTTAAAGGGGCTATCTAACGGTTAAAAGTAAAACGCAAGTATTGGCAACCCATCCCACCTTACCAGCGACAATGGCGCTAAACACGAAGAGCGATACGCGAGACAAATTCATCCTACAAAATAGTTATGGCCATTCATATTATCAACAGATATTTTTAGCGAAACTTAAGTCATTATTTAATAAATCAACCTGTACATAACCTATTGAAAAAATAATAATTTTATGCTTTTTTGTTTTAAGCTCACGCTTTAAGACGGACTAAATACGTTTTACGCACGTTATCTAATGTTCCTTCTCACTCAAATGGATGTGTACATGAGCAACAATTTCTTTAGATTAAATCATACAACCAAAACTCTTGGAAAGATATTTCCTGCCTTGTTGATATGCACCCCTGCGGTTGCATTTTCTGCAACGATTGACCAATCAACTTCTGTTCCTCAAGATTTCTCAGCCGATGCTGAATATATTATTAATAAAAACGTGACGATCTCCTCCGCTGGTAGTGAAGCGGCGGTATCGGTCTCTGGGTTTACTCTCACCAATGTCACTAACGAAGGGAATATTTCTGGCACGGGAAATGGCCTGAATATAAATACTGGTGTACAGCGCATTGTAATTAATAACGACATCGGCGCAACCATTTCCTCCACCACCGCGAATGCGGTGAATATTCAGTCACTACTCGGTGATTTTAATAACAGTGGAAACATTACTGGCTCGGAAAATGGCATTTTTGTCAGTGAAAACTCCTCCGCATTAAATATTACCAATACCAGCACCGGAACGATAAAAGGAAAAACAGGTCTTAGTACTCAGGTTGGCATTGGCATTAATAACAGTGGCGAAATTATCGGTACAAACGGTGATGCTATTACGGCAAATGATGGCAACACTAAGATTTTTAACAGTGCCACTGTGCAGGGAACCCAGTACGGAATCAATGTAAAAGATACAGCAAAATTAGATATCAAAAATAGCGGAACGATTAGTGGTGAAACAAACGCTATTATGTTTGCCAGCGATAAAAATAACACGCTACTGCTCGACACTGGCTCCAACCTCATCGGTGACGTAATATCCACAAATTCCAGAGGAAATACCCTGACGTTGATCGGCACCGGTACGGAAGACAGTAACTTCGTGGGTCTGAATGAAGGCGACGGTTTCGCCAGCGTAAAAATGGAGGGTGAAAGCTGGGCACTGTCGGGCGATCTCGACATTATTGGCTCTGGCGACTCCTTGCTGATAGAGACTGGCGCGTTAACCCTGTCGGGTGCGGTATCGAATACCGGTAATACGCGGGTGGCCAAAGACGCCTCGCTGCAACTGGGCGATGGCGAAAAAACTGCGACGCTCAGCGGTGGGCTCACCAACAATGGTACCGTCATTTTTAATCAGGGTAGCGATTTCACTTTCGCCACCGACATGACCGGTAGCGGTAACGTCGAAAAAGTTGATTCCAACACGCTGACCCTGACAGGCAAAAATAGCTATACAGGGAATACGGTTCTGCACGGTGGCACCACGCTGGTCTCCACCGGAGCAACGCTCGGCGTCAAGGGCAGTAACGCCACCGTTACCGTTGAAAACGGCGCGACCTTTGCCACCGCAGGCGAAGTGAACAACAACATCGCGATTCTTAGCGGCGGTACGCTGGCGGCATGGAATGCAGTCCAGGGTAACTCCACGCTCAGCGCTTCCGGTGTTGATACCATCAACGGCAACGTGGCTAATGGCGGCACGCTGTTGCTGAGTGCGGCTGATAATAGCGTTGGCAATAATTTTACGATTAATGGCGACTACACCGGCTCTGACGGTAGCCAGATTGTGATGAACAGCACTCTGGGTGAAGATAACTCACCAACTGACCACCTCACCATTACGGGCAGCAGCTTCGGTCAGTCCGGCGTCAGCATTACCAACATTGGCGGCGCAGGCGCGCAAACCATTAACGGTATGGAAATTGTCAGCATTGGCGGCAGTTCCGAAGCCCAGCTGACGCTGGCAAAACCGGTCGTCGCAGGCGCCTGGGAATATAACCTCTACCAGCACAGTGACGGAAACTGGTATCTGGAATCAAAGGCGACGCCTTCTGATGATCCTTCCGACGACACCGATGACGGCGGCAACACTGACAACGGCGGCAACACCGATAACGGTGGTAACACCGACAACGGCGGCAACACCGATAACGGCGGCAACACCGATAACGGTGGCAACACCGATAACGGCGGCAACACTGACAACGGCGGCAACACCGATAACGGCGGCAACACCGATAACGGCGGTAACAGTGCCCCGGAAGTTATGGCACCTGAAGTGGGTGCTTACTTAGGTAACTACCTTGCCGCGCAGAGCATGTTCCTGCATAAGCGCGACGATCGCGACCAGCTCACTTTCCGCAATGAAGACGATCTGAACACCTGGATGTACGTTAAGGGTCGCTATCATGAGAACGATGCGGGTGGCGATAAAGTCAGCTACGACACCACCACCACCGTTCTGCAAGTCGGCAGCGATTTCATGAGCAAGCCAATGGATAACGGCATCCTGCGTGCCGGTGGTATGTTCGGTGCAGGCCAGGCGAAGACCCACTCTGATGCGAAGCACAACGTGCGTGACGCACAGGGTAAAGTTGATGGCTTCAATGTTGGGCTGTACGCCACCTGGCAGGAAGATCAGAAATTACGTCTGGGCAGCTACGTTGATACCTGGGCCGCTTATAGCTGGTACAACAACAAAGTCACCAGCAATCGTAACGATGAAGATTACGATAGCGAAGGTTTCGCCGCGTCTGTTGAAGTCGGCCACGCGTGGGTTATCCAGTCTGAAAATGAACGTACATGGAAGATCGAGCCACAGGCGCAGGTGATCTACAGCTATCTCGATCAGGAAAATCACACCGATCGCGACGGCGTACGCGTAACCACGCTGGACAATGACAGCGTCTTTGGTCGTCTTGGCGTTAAAGCAAGCTACTTCCAGCAGAAGGACGTCAAGGCCTGGCAGCCATACGTCGCAGTTAACTGGTTGAAAGGTGCTGGTCAAAACGATCTGGCATTCAATGACGAAACCGTCAGCAACGATACGCCAGAAGATCGTGGTCAGTTAGAGCTGGGCGTAACCGGCAACCTGAACGAAACCACAACGATCTCCCTGCGTGCCAGCGGTGAGTGGGGTGAAAACAGCTATGCCGCTTACGGCGGTCATATTTTGTTAAACCATCGCTGGTAATCGATCATTCTGACGCAAAAAAAGCAGTGGCATGTGCCACTGCTTTTTTTTAGTTATCCAGCTCACCCATTGATTTAACCTGGTCACGGTTAATCTGTTCAGTTTGACCGGTTTCGGCGTTTTTGTACGATACCAGACCGGTATCGTCATCCACCTGCGGTTTCCCGTCAGTAACGATAGTTTTACCATCGGTGGTTTTTACGGCCTGATTTGACGAACAGCCCGCCACGGTGAACATTGCAGTGGCAGCCAGAACGGAAGCGATCAGTAGTTTATTTTGCATGGTGTTTTCCCCTGCTCTCAGTTGAATTTTCGTTATCGACCTAACCATTTTAGGCTAACTGACTGAAAGCGGATGAAAAACCAGAAGGTTCTTAAGATGGGTAAAGAAAACCGTAGGGCGGGTAAGCGAAGCGCCACCCGCCACTTGCCCGGCGGCGCTAACGCTTGCCGGGCCTACGCAGATTACTTGCTAATCTGAGCGTGCATTTCCTGCACCGAAATCACCTTCTCGGTGGCATCCGCATTCAGCGCCATGGCCGTCGCGAAACCGCCGTTCAGGGTGGTGTCGTAATGCACTTTATACTGGAGCGCGCTGCGGCGAATCAGCTTGGAGTCTTCAATCGCCTGGCGACCTGCGGTGGTGTTGATGATGTAGGTGTACTCACCATTCTTGATACGGTCCTGAATGTGCGGACGACCTTCATGCACCTTGTTCACCAGACGCGGGTTGATCCCAGCTTCACCCAGCACAATTGCCGTGCCGTGGGTTGCATCCAGCTCGAAGCCCTGTTTAAGCAGCTTGGCGGCCAGGTCAACCACGCGCTCTTTATCGCCTTCGCGAACGGAGAGCAGCGCACGGCCCGATTTTCTCATGGTGGAGCTGCTGCCCAGCTGTGCCTTGGCAAACGCTTCTGCGAAGGTGCGGCCCACGCCCATCACTTCCCCGGTAGAGCGCATCTCTGGCCCTAACAGTGGGTCAACGCCCGGGAATTTGTTGAACGGCAGCACCACCTCTTTCACCGAGTAGTACGGCGGGATGATTTCTTTCGTGACGCCCTGCTGAGTCAGCGTCTGGCCAGCCATCACGCGCGCCGCCACTTTCGCCAGCGGAATACCGGTCGCTTTAGAGACGAACGGTACGGTACGTGCCGCACGCGGGTTGACTTCAATCAGATAAACTTCGTTGTCTTTCACTGCGAACTGGACGTTCATCAGGCCGCGAACCTGTAGCTCGAAGGCCAGCTTCTGCACCTGCTGACGCATCACATCCTGAATCTCCTGGCTCAGGGTGTACGCAGGAAGAGAACATGCGGAGTCACCGGAGTGCACGCCAGCCTGCTCGATGTGCTCCATGATGCCGCCAATCAGCACCATTTCGCCGTCGCAGATAGCGTCAACGTCGACTTCAACCGCGTCGTCGAGGAAGCGGTCGAGCAGCACTGGCGCATCGTTGGAAACGCTCACCGCCGTCTGGAAGTAGCGACGCAGGTCGGCTTCGTCATAGACGATTTCCATCGCACGGCCGCCCAGTACGTAGGATGGACGCACCACCAGCGGGTAACCAATCTCTTTCGCTTTCTCAACGGCCATTTCAATCGCGGTCACGGTGGCGTTCGCCGGCTGTTTCAGCTTGAGACGATCAACTGCCTGCTGGAAACGCTCGCGGTCTTCCGCACGGTCAATCGCGTCCGGGCTGGTGCCAATGACCGGCACACCTGCTGCTTCCAGCGCACGCGCCAGCTTCAGCGGAGTCTGGCCGCCATACTGCACGATCACGCCTTTCGGCTTCTCGATGCGCACGATTTCCAGCACGTCTTCCAGCGTAACCGGCTCGAAGTAGAGGCGGTCGGAAGTGTCGTAGTCGGTCGAGACGGTTTCCGGGTTACAGTTGACCATGATGGTCTCGTAACCGTCTTCGCGAAGCGCCAGCGAGGCATGCACGCAGCAGTAGTCGAACTCAATGCCCTGGCCGATACGGTTTGGACCGCCGCCCAGCACCATAATCTTGTCGCGGTCGACGGACGGGTTCGCCTCGCACTCATCTTCATAGGTGGAGTACATGTACGCGGTATCGGTCGAGAACTCTGCCGCACAGGTATCCACGCGCTTGTAAACCGGGTGCAGGTCATACTGGTCGCGCAGCTTGCGGATCTCCGCTTCACGTACGCCCGCCAGTTTAGCCAGACGCGCATCGGCGAAGCCTTTACGCTTCAGCATGCGCAGGAAGTCTGCGTCCAGGCCGTTGATGCCCAGCTCCGCCACTTTCTCTTCCAGACGCACCAGCTCTTCAATCTGCACCAGGAACCAGCGGTCGATGTTGGTCAGGTTAAATACGCCGTCAACGGACAGGCCCGCGCGGAAGGCATCGGCGATGTACCAGATACGCTCTGCACCCGCGTCTTTCAGCTCGCGGCGGATTTTGGTCAGTGCTTCCGGGTCGTCCAGGCTGACTTTCGGGTCAAAGCCGGTCGCGCCCACTTCCAGGCCACGCAGCGCTTTTTGCAGGGATTCCTGCTGCGTGCGGCCAATCGCCATGACTTCACCAACGGATTTCATCTGGGTAGTCAGACGGTCGTTCGCGCCGGCGAATTTCTCGAAGTTAAAGCGAGGAATTTTGGTCACAACGTAGTCGATGGACGGTTCGAAGGACGCTGGCGTGCGGCCACCGGTGATGTCGTTCATCAGCTCGTCAAGGGTGTAACCCACCGCCAGTTTCGCCGCCACTTTCGCAATCGGGAAGCCGGTGGCTTTGGAGGCCAGCGCGGAGGAACGGGACACGCGCGGGTTCATTTCGATAACAATCAGACGGCCGGTTTTCGGGTTCACCGAGAACTGCACGTTCGAGCCGCCGGTTTCCACGCCGATTTCACGCAGTACCGCCATCGAGGCGTTACGCATGATTTGGTACTCTTTGTCGGTCAGCGTCTGAGCTGGCGCAACGGTGATGGAGTCGCCGGTGTGGATCCCCATCGCGTCGAAGTTTTCGATGGAGCAAACGATGATGCAGTTGTCGTTTTTATCACGCACCACTTCCATCTCGTACTCTTTCCAGCCAATCAGCGATTCATCAATCAGCAGCTCTTTGGTTGGGGAGAGATCCAGACCGCGTTCGCAAATCTCTTCGAACTCTTCGCGGTTGTAGGCGATACCGCCGCCGGTGCCGCCCATGGTGAATGATGGACGGATGATGCACGGATAGCCCACGTCAGCCGCGACGGCCAGCGCTTCTTCCATGTTGTGTGCGATACCGGAACGCGCGGTGTCGAGGCCAATTTTTTTCATTGCCACGTCGAAGCGACGACGGTCTTCTGCTTTATCAATCGCGTCGGCGGTTGCACCAATCATGGTCACGCCGAACTCTTCCAGCACACCCTGACGCTCCAGCTCCAGTGCACAGTTCAGCGCCGTCTGGCCACCCATGGTCGGCAGCACCGCATCCGGACGCTCTTTCTCGATAATTTTGCGTACCACTTCCCAGTGAATCGGCTCAATGTAGGTCGCATCTGCCATTTCCGGATCGGTCATGATAGTGGCCGGGTTTGAGTTTACCAGGATGACGCGGTAACCCTCTTCACGCAGGGCTTTACACGCCTGCGCACCGGAGTAGTCAAATTCGCAGGCCTGGCCGATCACGATCGGGCCAGCGCCAAGGATCAGGATGCTTTTTATGTCTGTACGTTTTGGCATGGTCTTCTCAGCTCCTGATTATTTAGCAGTCTTACGGTATTGCTCGATAAGTTCGATGAAGTGATCGAACAGCGGCGCGGCATCGTGTGGGCCCGGGCTGGCTTCAGGGTGGCCCTGGAAGCTGAACGCAGGCTTATCGGTGCGATGGATACCCTGCAAGGTACCATCGAACAGTGACTTATGCGTCACGCGCAGGTTAGCTGGCATCGTCGCTTCATCCACAGCGAAGCCGTGGTTCTGCGCGGTGATCATTACCGTGTTGTTGTCGATATCTTTCACCGGGTGGTTACCACCATGGTGGCCAAACTTCATCTTGACGGTGTTCGCTCCGCTCGCCAGCGCCAGCAGCTGATGGCCGAGACAGATGCCGAATACCGGGATATCGGTTTCAAGGAAGGACTTAATGGCGTCGATAGCGTAGTCGCACGGCGCCGGGTCGCCAGGACCGTTAGAGAGGAAGATGCCGTCCGGGTTCATCTTCAGAACATCTTCCGCAGACGTTTGTGCCGGGACGACCGTCAGGCGGCAGCCACGGTCAACCAGCATACGCAGGATGTTGCGCTTGGCACCAAAATCGTAGGCCACCACGTGGAACGGCAGCTCGCTTTCCGGTTTCGCTTCCGGCAGGTCGCCTTCCAGCGTCCAGCTTCCCTGCGTCCAGCTGTAGGCTTCTGTGGTAGTCACTTCTTTCGCCAGGTCCATCCCGTTCAGGCCCGGGAAGGCTTTCGCTTTTTCCAGCGCCAGCGCCGCATCGAGGTTGTCCCCTGCGATGATGCAGCCATTTTGTGCACCCTTCTCGCGCAGCAGACGCGTCAGCTTACGGGTATCGATATCGGCAATCGCCACAATGTTATGGCGCTTCAGGTAAGAAGAGAGGTCTTCGGTGTTGCGGAAGTTGCTGGCAATCAGCGGCAGGTCGCGAATGACCAGGCCTTGTGCATGTACCTGAGAGGATTCTTCGTCAGCCGCATTGGTGCCGACATTGCCGATATGAGGATAAGTAAGAGTAACGATTTGGCGAGAATAGGAAGGATCAGTGAGGATTTCTTGATAACCGGTCATTGAAGTATTGAAAACGACTTCCCCAACCGCCGAACCCGTTGCCCCTATGGCCCGACCGATAAACTGGGTTCCGTCTTCCAGAACCAATAGCGCTGACTTAATCAAAACACCCTCCAGAGAATATTCACTCACTTTATTTGCATATTAATTCATAACCATGTCATGGATCAATGCAAATGTGTTGCCAGCGGATTTTTGGCAAACGGCGGCATTCTGGGGATTTGCCATGTAAAAGTCAACTTAAAACGGGGATTTTGTTTATTCTTTTGCAGGCCTGATGGCTTGATTTCAAATTAAGCGGCAAAAAGATCAACTAAATCACTGTGGAAACCGCTTGCGCAGGCAGTTTAAAAGAAACAATCGTCTTGCGGGAATAAAAAGTGGACCAGATGGTCAAAATTTACAGTACAGCAACATAAAATAGCATGAAAACACTTACTTTAAATGAGTTAAATGCAATAATCCTTTGAAATAGACAAAATAAAAGGGCAATAAAATATTGCCCTATGCAATCAAACAGTTACGACTGCAATAACCACATCACGATGGGTAATAACACTTACAAATTGTTGAGTTCGAGCACATCTCGCATATCAAAAAGACCATTTGGCTTACCTTTTAGCCACAGTGCGGAACGTACCGCCCCGTTTGCAAACGTCATGCGGCTGGATGCTTTATGTGTGATTTCGACCCTTTCACCAATATCGGCGAACATAGCGGTATGTTCGCCGACGATATCACCCGCGCGAACGGTGGCAAAACCAATGGTGCCAGGCACGCGCTCGCCAGTGTGACCTTCGCGAGAATAGACCGCGATGTCTTTCAAATCTTTATCCATTGCATAAGCAATCGCTTCGCCCATCGCCAGCGCCGTGCCAGATGGGGCATCGACTTTATGGCGGTGGTGCGCTTCAATAATCTCAATGTCGGTATAGTCGCCCATCACCTTCGCTGCCTTTTCCAGCAGTTTCAGCATAACGTTAACGCCTACGCTAAAGTTCGCGGCGAAGACAATTGCAATGTCGGCGGCTGCTTCCTGAATGGCCTGTTTACCGGCATCATCGAAACCGGTGGTGCCAATCACCATCCCTTTACCGTGCTGGCGGCAAAACGCCAGGTGAGTCAAAGTGCCTTCCGGACGGGTAAAGTCGATGAACACGTCAAAGTCTTCTTTCACCGCCTCCAGGTTGCTCTGCACGGTAACGCCTGTCTTGCCCGCGCCTGCCAGCTCGCCCGCATCGGAGCCCAGCAGGGATGAACCTTCACGCTCCAGCGCCGCGCCAAGTGCCACGCCATCCATCTGTAGTGCCGCCTGAATCAGCTGGCGACCCATACGTCCACCCGCGCCCGCAATGGCGACACGGATCTGTGCATCATGCATAGTTATTCTCTTACGTTAAAATGATGTAAACCGTTTTCAGATTAACCAGCCTTCGCTAAGGCTGCCAACTGAAAACACCAATAATTAGAATTTAACGTGAAACCGACTCAGATATCAGTAAAAGACATGATTTTGTCGTCACGATAAGATACGAAGCAAAAAAAAGGCCAGCACAGAAGGTGCTGGCCTTTCATCAGAAAAGAAATTATTCCACTTCGCGGGCGTCGATTCGCAGCTCTTTCGGCACTTCAAAGACAATGTTCTCTTCACGGCCTTCCAGCGGCACCGCTTCGCCACCACCCAGCTCTTGCAGGCGGGCAATGACGTTTTGCACCAGAATATCCGGCGCTGAAGCACCTGCGGTAACACCGACGCAGGCCGCGTTTTTCACCCACGCTTCCTGAATGTCCGTTGCGTCGTCGATCAGAAACGCCGCTTTCCCCATACGCTGCGCCAGTTCGGCCAGACGGTTAGAGTTAGAGGAGTTTTTTGAACCGACCACCAGCACCACGTCCGCCTGTTCAGCCAACGCGCGCACGGCTTCCTGACGGTTGGTGGTTGCGTAGCAGATATCATCTTTGCGCGGCCCGACGATTTTTGGGAAGCGCTGGCGCAGGGCGTCAATCACGTCTGAGGTGTCGTCCACGGAAAGCGTCGTCTGGGTCATAAACGACAGACGCGCTTCGTTTTTCACGTTCAGCGTAAAGACGTCTTCCGGTGACTCCACCAGATACATGCCCCCTTCCGGGTTGCTGTACTGCCCCATGGTGCCTTCCACTTCCGGGTGGCCGGCGTGACCAATCAGAATTGACTCTTCACCACGACGGCTGGCGCGCGCCACTTCCATATGCACTTTTGTCACTAACGGACAGGTGGCATCGAATACGGTCAGATCGCGGCTTTTCGCCTCGTTGCGTACCGCCTGAGAGACGCCGTGCGCGGAGAAGATGAGGATTGCGCCGTCCGGCACTTCGCTGATCTGCTCAATAAAAATCGCACCGCGCTCGCGCAGGCTGTCGACCACGTAGCGGTTGTGCACCACTTCGTGACGCACGTAAATCGGCGCGCCGTAAATCTCCAGCGCATTTTCAACAATGCTGATAGCGCGGTCTACACCGGCGCAAAAACCGCGCGGGTTAGCCAACAGGATCTGCATCTCAGTCCTCCAGCGCCGGATCGATCTCCAGCACTTCTACATCAAAATGAACGGTACGCCCGGCAAGCGGATGGTTGAAGTCAACGGTGATGGAATCCCCGTTGATTTCGCGGATCACGCCAGGCATTTCGCTGCCGTCCATAGCGGTAAAGAGCATAATCGCCCCGATCTCCGGTTCACCCGCATCCATAAACTCACGGCGCGAGAAGTACTGAATCAGATCCGGGCTTGGCACACCGAATGCCGCATCCGGCTCCAGTGAGAACGCTTTTTTCTCACCCTCTTTCAGCCCGAGAAGCTGTTGTTCGAGGCCTTCAGACAGGGAGGTGTCGCCCAGACGAAACAGCGCCGGTTTGCCATTGTTGCGGGTGGACTCGGCCGTGGAGCCGTCATCCAGCTTCAGCGTGAAATGAACGAGAACCGCGCTGTTGCTCTGTACGGATTTAGACATGCAAATTGCTCGCTTGTTTTGGGTCACCTGTTGCCCGGTGGCGCTACGCTTACCGGGCCTACGGGGGCCACAAATTCTGTAGGCCGGGATCGCTACGCGTCACCCGGCTGGTTTTGTTACACCTGCTCTTTCGCGGCCGGTTTAGGCAAGAAGCCTTCCAGCACGATTAACGCTGCACCAACGCATATTGCGCTATCGGCGAGGTTAAAGGTCGCAAAGTGCCAGTCGCCGACGTAGAAGTCGATCATATCGACTACAAAGCCGTGCCACAGGCGGTCAAACAGGTTACCCAGTGCGCCACCAATGATCAGCGCGTAGGCGATGTTATTCAGCTTTTGCGTGGCCTTCGAGCGGTACATCAGCACCGCGAGCACGACGCAGATACCCATTGCGATACCTGCGAAGAACCAACGCTGCCAGCCACCGCTGTCGGCAAGGAAACTAAACGCCGCGCCGTAGTTGCGGGCGTAGTGCAGGTTAAGCGACGGGAACAGCGGGACCGTATCCCCCAGAGCGAAATTCTGGAGGATCAGGAACTTGCTGCCCAAATCAATAATCAGCACCACTACCACCAGCCACAGCCAGCGCAGTCCTGTTGAACAGAGAGTTTTACTCATCAGGCAAACTTACGTTTTTCGCCGTCGCCGGCGACGTTGCTTACACAGCGTCCGCAGATGTCTGCGTGTTCCGCCACCTGGCCGACATCGGTAGTGTAATGCCAGCAACGCGGGCATTTTTCACCATCGGCTTTGCTCAGTGCGACCTTCAGTCCTTTGAGCAGTTCGCTCTGCTGAGCATCAGCAGATGCCTCGGCATAATCCGCAACTTTCGCACCGGAGGTCAACAGGACAAATCGTAATTCATCGCCCAGCGCGGTCAGCTTCGCGGCCAGCTCAGGCTCTGCGTACAGGGTCACCGTCGCTTCCAGAGAGCCACCGACTTTCTTGTCAGCGCGCGCCTGCTCGATTACCTTGTTCACTTCGCCACGCACTTTCAGCAGCTCGTCCCAGTAGGCGTCGTTCATTGCTTCAGTGCTGGAGAGGTCGAACAGACCTTCGTACCACTCGCCGGTGAAGACATACTTCTCACGGTCGCCCGGCAGGTAACCCCAGATTTCATCTGCGGTGAAGGACATGATCGGCGCCATCCAGCGTACCAGCGCCTCTGCGATGTGGAACAGCGCGGTCTGGCAGCTACGACGCGCCACGCTGTCCGCTTTCGCGGTATACTGGCGGTCTTTGATGATGTCGAGATAAAACGACCCCATCTCAATGGAGCAGAAGCGCATCAGGCGCTGCACCACTTCGTGGAAGTCGTAAGACTCATAGGCTTTCAGAATATCTTCCTGTGCCGCTTTCGCGCAGCCTACCGCCCAGCGATCGAGCACCACCATCTCTTCCGGCTTCACCATGTCTTTTACCGGATCAAACCCGTTCAGGTTCGCCAGCAGGAAGCGCGCGGTGTTACGGATACGACGATAGCTGTCAGCAGCACGTTTCAGGATCTCGTCAGACACCGCCATTTCGCCCGTGTAGTCGGTGGATGCCACCCACAGACGCAGAATATCCGCGCCCAGCTTGTTCATCACGTCCTGCGGAGAAACGGTGTTACCGATGGATTTGGACATCTTACGGCCCTGACCATCCACGGTGAAGCCGTGGGTCAGTACCTGGCGGTAAGGTGCTTTGCCCTTCATGGCGGTGGAGATCATCAGGGATGACATGAACCAGCCGCGGTGTTGGTCGGAGCCTTCCAGATACATGTCGGCAGCGTGACCGGCGAACTCAGGGCGCACGTCAACCACGGAGGAGTGGGTAGACCCGGAGTCGAACCACACGTCCAGGGTATCCGGCACTTTCTCGTAGTTGTCCGCGTCAGCGCCCAGGATGTCACGTGAATCGAGATCCCACCACGCCTGAATGCCGTCAACTTCAACGCGCTTCGCCACCTCTTCCATCAGTTCCAGGGTGTTCGGGTGCAGTTCCTGCGTCTCTTTATGCACGAACAGCGACATCGGCACGCCCCAGGTGCGCTGACGGGAGATACACCAGTCAGGACGGTTAGCCACCATGGATTCGATACGCGCCTGGCCCCAGTCCGGGATCCACTGCACGCCTTTGATCTCTTTCAGAGACTGCTCGCGCAGGCCTTTCTGGTCCATGCTGACGAACCACTGCGAGGTCGCACGGAAGATAATCGGGGTCTTATGGCGCCAGCAGCACGGGTAGCTGTGCTGCATTTTCTCAACGTGCAGCAGCGCGCCGCTGGTGCGAAGCATGTCAACGATGATGTCGTTGGCTTTAAAGACGTTGATACCGTCCAGCGCCGGGTAGGTGCCAGGCAGGTAAGAGCCATCCGGACCGACCGGGTTGGCGATTTCCAGACCGTATTTCAGGCTGATGTTGTAGTCGTCAGGACCGTGGCCGCCGGCGGTATGCACCGCACCGGTACCGGCGTCCAGCGTGACGTGGTCGCCCAGGATCGCCGGAACGTCGAAGTCCAGGAACGGGTGTTTGAAGCGCATTAGCTCCAGCGCGTCGCCTTTTACGGTGCCCAGCACGCTGTAATCGGTGATGTTCGCGCGTTTAAGCACGCTTTCAACCAGATCTTTTGCCAGGATAACCGCGCGACCATCAATTTGTACCAGCGCGTACTCAAACTCACCGGACAGGGAAATGGCACGGTTGGCTGGTAACGTCCACGGGGTGGTGGTCCAGATAACCAGCGAGACTGGACCGCTTACGCCTGGCAGGCCAAATTTAGCTTTGATCGCATCCTGATCGACCGCTTCGAACGCCACGTCGATAGAAGGCGAGGTTTTGTCATAATACTCTACTTCCGCTTCTGCCAGCGCAGAACGGCAGTCCACGCACCAGTGCACCGGCTTAGCGCCTTTATGCAGGTGACCGTTGCCGATGATTTTACCCAGCGCACGGATAATGTTGGCTTCGGTTTTGAAGTCCATGGTCAGGTACGGGTGCGACCAGTCGCCTAGCACGCCCAGACGGATGAAGTCAGCGCGCTGACCGTCTACCTGGGTGGCAGCGTATTCGCGGCATTTCGCGCGGAACTCTGCGGCGGTGAACTTCTCACCCGGCTTACCGTACTCTTGCTCCACTTTCAGCTCGATTGGCAGACCATGGCAGTCCCAGCCCGGAACATAAGGCGAGTCATATCCCGCGAGTCCTTTGGACTTCACGATAATGTCTTTCAGAATCTTGTTTACAGAGTGACCAATATGAATGCTGCCATTCGCATAGGGAGGGCCATCATGCAGAATGAAGGTTTTTTTGCCTTTTTTGGCTGCACGAATGATGCCGTACAGGTCATCATCAGTCCAACGCGCCAGCATTCCCGGTTCGCGCTTGGCGAGATCGCCGCGCATCGGGAACCCTGTTTCCGGCAAATTCAGGGTTGATTTATAGTCACTCATCAGATTCTCGGTTCCGTATTTATCACGTAGGCAGTTAAGCCGGTTCTAAAGCCCAAAAAACTCGCGGGCCGTTAATTCATCTCGCGCGATTTGCGCCTTAAGTTCATCCAGCGAAGCGAATCGCTGTTCATTGCGTATTTTTTTACGCAGTATCACATCTATATGGCGACCGTAGAGGTCCATTACAACGTCCAGCAGGTGTACTTCTAACTGTTGACGCACACCGGAAACCGTTGGACGTGTACCGATGTTGGCAACACCGTAAAAAGGCTTCTCACCCAGTCCTGCCACTTCCACCGCATAGACCCCTTTAACCGGGGAGACCTGACGACGCAGCGGTATATTCGCCGTCGGAAAACCTATCGTGCGGCCCAGCGCATCGCCATGGACCACACGACCTGAAATTGTGAACGGATGACCCAGCAGCGTTTCTGCCGTGTCCAGTTCATCGTTCGCCAGCGCCTGACGTACCGCCGTGCTGCTGACGCGCACCCCGCCCTCACAGAAGGTCATCGTACTGGTGACGTCAAACCCGTACTCCAGGCCAGCCTTCTGTAATAACAAGAAATCGCCCTGACGACCAGCGCCAAAGCGGAAATCATCGCCCACGGCGAGAAACTGCACGCCAAGCTGCCTGACCAACAGATCGCTGACAAAGTTTTGTGCGGTCAGCGCGGCAAACCGACGGTCGAAGCGTACGCACAGGACGTAGTCCACGCCGGACTCCGCCAGGTAGCGTAACTTCTCACGCAGACGCGTCAGCCGCGCGGGGGATTTCTCGCCGGCAAACAGCTCCAGCGGCTGCGGTTCGAAAATCATCACCACAACGGGCAGGCCACGCGCCTCCCCTTCTTTACGCAATCCCTGCAACAGCGCCTGATGCCCACGATGCACGCCGTCAAAATTACCAATGGTCAGCACGCACCCGTGCGGGGCTTGACTGAGATTATGTATGCCGCGTATCAGCTTCATGACTGGCTCAAAACAGTGAAAATCGCCAAAGTATACCTTGTACGGCGGTTAAGGTTAACCGGCGATTGTTCACGCGAAACAGAAAGCCGTATGATTTCATCAGGCTGACCTTTCACAGCAAAAAAATCTGCCCGAGAACTGCGATTTTTATGCCGAAAGGCTGTATTCACGAAAGACAAGCTGGTAGAATCCTGCGCCATCACTACGTAACGTAGCGTCGCTCATTAACGGCGCTTATTTGCACAAATCCATTGACAAAAGAAGGCAAAGAGGGCATATTCCTCGGCCTTTGAATTGTCCACATAGAACATATTTGGGAGTTGGACTTGGCTAATATCAAATCAGCTAAGAAACGTGCCGTTCAGTCTGAAAAGGCTCGTAAGCACAACGCAAGCCGTCGCTCTATGATGCGTACTTTCATCAAGAAAGTATACGCAGCAATCGAAGCAGGCGACAAAGCTGCAGCGCAGAACGCATTTAACGAAATGCAACCAATCGTGGATCGTCAGGCTGCTAAAGGTCTGATCCACAAAAACAAAGCAGCGCGTCATAAAGCAAACCTGACCGCGCAGATCAACAAACTGGCTTAATCGCTACTTGTTGTTGCTTGTTTGAAAGAACCCGCTTAACGCGGGTTTTTTTATGTCTTCAGATTGCCGGCGGCGTAAACAGCGCCGAGTAGTCGCGGTTGCAGATTCGCTGCACCGCCGGGTGCTGAATCATCCTTTCGGCGAATATGGCGTGATACTCTTCCATCACGTTATCCACCCTGCCAATCTCGGTAATCTTGTCGTCTGAATAGAGATCGTGCGCGTACAGCGTCGGGGCAACGAAGATAGCGTTGTGCGCCTCGCCAAAAGCCTTCATCAAAGCCGCATCGTCGAACTCACCGAGGATCTCCACGTTCAGCCCCTGCGAGTTAAACCAGTTCAGCAGCTTACGTCCGAGCATAGACCGCCTACCCGGCACCAGCAGGCGGCGCTCTTCCAGGCAAGCAGGAAACGGTTTTTCCGGCGGCGGATTAATGCACCAGAAACTGACGCCGCATTCGCCAATTTTCACCGAGAACAAGCCTTCCTGCTGCGTGGAGTCGATTGGGCAGTCCGAGATAATCATATCCAGCTTATGCTGGCTCAGCTGTTCCAGCAGCATCTCGTGAGTGGACTCAAAGCAGCGTAAATGAATCTGTTCATCTTCCACCACCGCCGCATCCAGCACACCGCTTACCAGCCGTTTGGACAACGCATCCGCCACGCCCACGTCAAAGAGCAGGTTCGACTCTTTGCGATAGTTAACGATATCCAGCATCTCCTGGCTCAGGGTGAACATCTTGTCCGCATAGCGGAACACCAGTTCGCCCAGCTCGCTCGGCTCAATGCCACGTCCTTTCCGCTTAAAAAGCTTGCCCTGTAAGCGCTCTTCCAGGGCTTTGATTTGCCCGGTAATAGTTTGTGGTGTCAGGTAGAGCGCCTCTGCCGCTCCCACGACCGAGCCCTGCTTGTAGACATGCCAGAAGTAATAGAGATGGTTATAGTTCAAATGAGACATCACGTTTTCACTCCCTGATAGTTTATCGGGAGAAGGCTTCCCTTCTCCCGGTTTCCTGTTATGCCTGGACAGCCTGTCCGGACAACTTCACCTTCAACAAGGTATAACCAATAACCGCGGCCAGTAACGACCCGATAAGAATGCCGAGTTTCGCCCAGACGATAAGCTCAGGCGCGCTGGCACCAAACGCCAGCGTCGAGATAAAGATCGACATGGTGAATCCAATACCGCACAGCACGCCGATGGCCATAATCTGAC
Organism: Enterobacter cloacae complex sp. SYL001; assembly: GCF_049237025.1. Lineage (NCBI taxonomy): Bacteria > Pseudomonadati > Pseudomonadota > Gammaproteobacteria > Enterobacterales > Enterobacteriaceae > Enterobacter > Enterobacter cloacae complex sp. SYL001. The sequence continues at coordinate 192,267 of NZ_JBMKJI010000003.1, forward strand.
TAAAGGTGGTTCCGTTTGGCAATGACGCCAGCTTCAGCTTCAGCGCCAGCCAGCAGAACAGGCTGATACCCAGCGGCTTACCGATAAACAAACCAGCGATGATACCCAGCGGCAGCACAGAGGTGAGTCCGTCCAGGGTAACACCGGCCAGGGAAACACCCGCGTTGGCAAATGCAAACAGCGGCAGGATCATAAAGCCCACCCACGGATGAAGCACATGCTCCAGCTGTCTGGCAGGCGATTTGCCGTCCTGCTCCTTCAGCGGAATAAAGAAGCCAACGATGACGCCCGCCAGCGTGGCATGCACGCCAGACTTCAGCACCGCCGTCCACAGCACCATCCCCACCAGAATATAAATACCCGTGCGTCGGACGTTGAAGACGTTCAGCAACGCCAGCACCGCAATAGCCACGGCCGCCACGCTCAGCGACAGAACCGACAGATCGCTGGTGTAGAACAGCGCGATAATCACGATAGCGCCCAGGTCATCGATAATCGCCAGCGCCATCAGGAAAATTTTCAGTGCTACCGGGACGCGGCTACCGAGCAAGGCTAAGACCCCGAGCGCAAACGCGATATCCGTTGCGGCCGGGATCGCCCAGCCGTCACGCGCAACCGGATCCTGCCACGCAAACGCGAGAAAGAGCAAAGCGGGAACGATCATCCCGCCAATCGCCGCGATCACCGGAAACGCCGCGCGCTGACGGCTGGCAAGAGAACCGATCACCAGCTCACGTTTGACCTCCAGGCCTACCAGCAGGAAGAACACCGCCATCAGCGCATCGTTGATCCACAGCAGCATGTTCTTGTTAATTTCCAGCGCCCCGACCTTCAGCTCGACGGGGGTTTCCAGAAATGCGTGATAGAGATCGCGCGTCATGCCCATATTGGCGAGCAGCATGGCGGCTGCAGCAGCAATAATCAGGATGACGCCGCCGGATGCCTCACTGCTAAAGAAACGGTGTAGTAATTTCACGTTTAAACTCTCTTTTACAACAATACCTCGGTAAAACCATAATATCAGCGCAAACAGATCGGTAAAAACAGATTAATATTGGTTATAGATTCAGTTTAACCGAGGAATAACGCTATAAAGCAAAAAGCCCGGAATCGCTTCCGGGCTTTAAAGGATAGTAACCAGCTGGCAGGTTAGCGGGTTAAATCGTCGAAGAATTTTTTGACGCCATCGAAGAAGCTTTTGGAGCGCGGGCTATTTTTCTCACCCGTCGGGCCACCAAAACTCTCCTGAAGCTCTTTCAGCAGCTGTTTCTGCTTGTCGTTCAGGCCGACCGGCGTTTCAACGACCACGCGGCATAACAGGTCACCCTGCGCGCCACCGCGAACGGATTTAACGCCTTTGCCGCGCATGCGGAACAGCTTCCCGGTCTGGGTTTCGCCAGGGATTTTCAGGTTAACGCGACCGTCCAGCGTCGGCACTTCGATTTCGCCGCCCAGCGCCGCCATCGCAAAGTTGATTGGCACTTCACAATACAGGTTGTTACCTTCACGCTCGAAGATGGCGTGCTGTTTAACCTGAACCTGAACGTACAGATCCCCTGCCGGTGCGCCGTGCTCGCCCGCTTCCCCCTCACCTGCCAGACGGATGCGGTCGCCCGTATCCACGCCTGCCGGGATCTTAACGGACAGCGTTTTGGTTTTCTCCACGCGACCGTGACCGTGGCATTTGGTGCACGGATCTTTAATCAGCGTACCGCGACCATGACAATGCGGACAGGCCTGCTGCACCGCGAAGAAGCCCTGGCGCATCTGCACCTGACCGGAACCGTGACAGGTTGGACAGGTCTGTGGCTGAGTCCCCGCTTTCGCGCCGCTGCCGTGGCAAACGTCACACTCTTCCAGCGTCGGGATACGGATCTCTTTGGTTACGCCACGAACCGCTTCTTCCAGCGTCAGGTCCATGTTATAGCGCAGATCTGCGCCGCGCGCCGCGCGCTGACGACCACGACCGCCGCCGAAGATATCGCCAAATACATCGCCAAAGATGTCGCTGAAATCAGCGCCGCCGCCGAAGCCGCCGCCACCAAATCCACCGCCGCCCATGCCGCCCTGTTCAAAGGCCGCGTGACCATACTGGTCATAAGCCGCACGTTTTTGTGCATCGGTCAGGACTTCGTAGGCTTCTTTAATCTCTTTAAATTTGGCTTCAGCCTCTTTGTCACCCTGGTTACGGTCAGGGTGGAATTTCATGGCCAGGCGCTTATATGCCTTTTTGATTTCACGCTCTTCCGCAGTTTTCGGAACGCCTAAAATCTCGTAATAGTCTTGCTTTGCCATTGGTTTTTTTAAGCCCCTTAACATGCGAGCACGGGCGTGGAGAATACTCCTACGCCCGTGCCGATTAATTACCCTGCATCAGGGCGATTATTTTTTATCTTTCACTTCTTCGAACTCAGCGTCGACAACATCGTCGTCTTTCGCGTTGTTCTGGGAAGCATCAGCGCCCGCCTGCTGCTGTGCGTGCTGCTGCTGAGCGATTTCCATCAGCTTCTGAGAAACCTGTGCCAGCTCCTGCATCTTCGCTTCAATGTCCGCTTTGTCTTCGCCTTTCAGAGACGTTTCCAGCGCGCTCAGTGCAGTTTCGATCGCAGTTTTGTCTTCCGCTGGCAGTTTATCGCCCGCTTCTTCAACCTGCTTACGGGTGCTGTGCAGCAGATGGTCACCCTGGTTACGGGTCTGAACCAGCTCTTCGAACTTACGGTCGGATTCCGCGTTAGCTTCGGCATCACGAACCATTTTTTCGATTTCCGCTTCGTTCAGGCCAGAAGATGCCTTGATGGTGATCTTCTGCTCTTTACCGCTGTTTTTGTCTTTCGCAGACACGTGCAGGATACCGTCAGCATCGATGTCGAAGGTGACTTCGATCTGTGGCATGCCGCGTGGTGCCGGGTTAATACCGTCCAGGTTGAACTGACCCAGAGATTTGTTATCCGCCGCACGCTTACGCTCACCCTGAATCACATGGATGGTTACCGCAGACTGGTTGTCTTCAGCGGTGGAGAACACCTGGCTGTGTTTCGTCGGGATAGTAGTGTTTTTGTTGATGAGCGGAGTCATCACGCCACCCATGGTTTCGATACCCAGTGACAGCGGAGTAACGTCCAGTAGCAGTACGTCTTTCACTTCACCCGTCAGAACACCACCCTGAACCGCAGCACCGATAGCAACCGCTTCGTCCGGGTTCACGTCTTTACGTGGCTCTTTACCAAAGAATTCAGCCACTTTCTTCTGAACCATTGGCATACGAGTCTGACCACCTACCAGGATAACGTCCTGAATATCAGACACGGACAGGCCAGCGTCCTGCAATGCAACTTTCAGTGGCTCGATAGAACGGTTCACCAGGTCTTCTACCAGGCTTTCCAGTTTCGCACGGGTCACTTTGATGTTCATGTGTTTTGGACCGGTCGCGTCTGCGGTGATGTACGGCAGGTTCACGTCGGTCTGCTGAGCGGAAGACAGTTCGATCTTCGCTTTCTCAGCGGCTTCTTTCAGGCGCTGCATGGCCAGCGGGTCGTTACGCAGGTCAATGCCCTGATCTTTCTTAAACTCGTCAACGAGGTAGTTGATCAGACGGGTATCGAAGTCTTCACCACCCAGGTGGGTATCACCATTGGTTGCCAGAACTTCGAAGGTTTTTTCGCCGTCAACGTCGTCGATTTCGATAATAGAGATATCGAAGGTACCACCACCCAGGTCGTAAACCGCGATAGTACGGTTGCCAACTTCTTTATCCAGACCGTAAGCCAGCGCAGCTGCGGTTGGTTCGTTGATGATACGTTTTACTTCCAGACCTGCGATACGGCCAGCATCTTTGGTTGCCTGACGCTGAGCATCGTTGAAGTAAGCAGGTACGGTGATAACAGCTTCAGTTACCGGTTCACCCAGGTAATCTTCTGCGGTTTTCTTCATTTTCTTCAGCACTTCAGCAGAGATCTGCGGAGGTGCAGTTTTGGTGCCTTTCACATCAAGCCATGCATCGCCGTTATCGGCTGCGATGATTTTGTAAGGCATGATGGAAACGTCACGCTGAACTTCTTCGTCCTGGAAGCGGCGGCCAATCAGGCGTTTGATCGCAAACAGGGTGTTTTGCGGGTTTGTCACTGCCTGACGTTTAGCCGGCTGACCAACCAGAGTTTCACCATCCTGGGTATAAGCAATGATAGAAGGCGTGGTGCGATCGCCCTCGGCGTTCTCCAGCACACGTGCAGTAGTGCCATCCATAATCGCTACACAAGAGTTGGTAGTACCCAGGTCGATACCAATAATTTTACCCATCTAAACGTCTCCACTAAAAATTCAGTCAACATGTGGTTGTGTACCTGTAATAAGGGCAGAACGTGCTTTTTCAACTGCCCAGATTTGATTTTTTCAGGTCCACACACTGCGGTTGCTTACAAGATGGGGTCACAACGGCATCCATCAAGGGGGAAGGATAAAAAATTTTTTAATTTCACCCCGATGAGATCATAGACGGCGCCGATGCCGCCCATTATGATGCCGCGCCCCGTCAGGGAGAACTGGCGCGGGTTTAACCATTTCACCATATTAATGATGATTTTTTTGAGGACTTATGGGCAACACTAAGTTGGCTAATCCGGCTCCGCTGGGCCTGATGGGTTTTGGCATGACCACCATTCTGCTGAACCTGCACAACATCGGGATGTTCCCGATGGACGGCGTAATCCTGGCGATGGGCATTTTTTACGGCGGTATCGCGCAAATTTTCGCGGGCCTGCTGGAATATAAGAAAGGCAATACCTTCGGCTTAACCGCCTTTACCTCTTACGGTTCGTTCTGGCTGACGCTGGTCGCCATTCTGCTGATGCCTAAAATGGGCCTGGCAGATGCTTCAAACGCCCATTTCCTGGGCGTGTACCTGGGACTGTGGGGCGTGTTCACCCTGTTCATGTTCTTCGGCACCCTGAAGGCGAACCGCGCGCTGCAATTCGTCTTCCTGAGCCTGACCGTGCTGTTCGCTCTGCTTGCCGCGGGTCACCTGGCGGATAACGAAGGCATCGTTCACGTTGCCGGCTGGGTCGGTCTGGTGTGCGGCGCAAGCGCTATCTACCTGGCAATGGGTGAAGTGCTGAATGAGCAGTTCGGCCGCACCGTATTACCGATTGGTGAAAAAAACTGATCCCTCTGTCGTGCCCGCGTCGCGGGCACGACATCCCTCTGACTGGCGAAGCCACATCCCCAATACCAGCCCCATCAGCGATAACGCCAGCACGTACCATGCAGGTGCAAGGGGTGACAGCCCCATCAACACCGTGACCACAATCGGGGTCAGCCCACCGAAAATGGCATACGAGACGTTATAAGAGAATGAGATGCCGGTGAAGCGTACCTCCGGCGGGAAGGCGCGGACCATTACGTACGGTACGGCGCCAACGACGCCCACGCACAGCCCGACGATGCCGTACAGCAGGAACAACTGTTCAGGATGGCTGCCCGCAAGATGGTAGAATGCCCAGCTCGACGCGGCCAGCAGCAGGCTGCCGACAATAAAGGTCACGCTGGCACCGAAACGATCCGCCGCCAGTCCCGCGGCCAGACAGCCAAAGCAGAGCATAATTGTCGCGATACTGTTCGCCTGTAACGTCACAGCAGGCGCAAAACCGTACTGTTTTTGCAGCCAGACCGGCGACATCAAAATGACCACCACGATACCCGCAGACAGCAGCCAGGTCAGAAGCATCGACACGACTACCGCTTTTTTATGCCGCACTACTACGGTTTTTACCGGCAATTCTTGCGCCAGCGCCTTCCGCTGCTGCATTTCCAGAAATACTGGCGTCTCCTGCAACCAGCGTCGCAGGTACATTGCCACTAGCCCAAACGCCCCGCCCAGCAGGAACGGGATACGCCAGCCCCAGTCGTGAACGGCCTGTTGCGTCATGCTGGTATTGATGATGGTTGCAACCACGGAGCCAAGCAGGATCCCAATCGTCAGTCCTGCGGTCAGCGTTCCGCACGCAATGCCGATGCGGCGCACCGGGACGTGCTCAGCGACAAACACCCACGCGCCCGGCACTTCCCCGCCGATGGCCGCGCCCTGGAGAATACGCATCAGCAGCAGCAATAACGGGGCGATAATGCCCATCGACTCATAGGTAGGCAAAAGGCCAATCGCCAGCGTCGGCACGGCCATCAGCAGGATGCTGAGGGTAAACATCTTCTTGCGCCCAACCAGATCGCCAAAGTGCGCCATAACAATGCCGCCCAGCGGACGCGCCAGATACCCGGCAGCGAAAATGCCGAAGGTTTGCACCTGACGCAGCCATTCAGGAATATCCGCCGGGAAAAACAGCGCCCCCACGACGGCGGCGAAGAAGACAAAGATGATGAAGTCGTAAAACTCCAGCGCGCCGCCCAGAGCAGCGAGCGTGAGGGTTTTGTAGTCCTGTCGATTCAGAGGTCGGGTGTTATGTGACATAGCGAACCATTGTGCATGTGTTGTGGATTATTTTTTACAGCAATCGTAAAGAAAAAATTACTATATCGTAAATCCATTTACACGCTACTGCGGCTGGCGCTAATGTCACATTTAAAGCATTTTCAGGAGATTGTTTCGCGGCGAGCGCTTTTAGGGCGAAATGCTGCTACCACGTTGCCGTCAGTTTCCACGTACGGACCGTCAAGCAGTTGTATACAATACGGTACACTTGCAAAGATACCGTGGACGATAACGCTCCCGTCTTCGGATTTTACTCCTTCCAGCGTTTCTTTTATCGACTTCGGCTGCCCCGGCAGGTTCAGGATCAGCGCCTGTTTGCGGATCACCCCGACCTGACGGGAAAGAATGGCCGTCGGGACAAAGTGTAGACTGATCTGGCGCATCTGTTCACCGAAGCCCGGCATTTCACGATCGGCGATAGCCAGCGTCGCGTCCGGCGTTACATCGCGGCGCGCGGGGCCGGTTCCGCCCGTCGTCAGCACAAGGTGGCAGCTCATCTCATCCACCAGCTCACACAGGGTCTGCTCGATGATCGGCTGCTCGTCCGGGATCAGGCGAGTCTGGATCTCAAACGGGGTAGTGAGCGCGCTGCCCAGCCACGCTTCCAGAGCAGGGATGCCTTTATCCTGATAAACACCGCTGGAGGCGCGGTCAGAAATCGACACTAAGCCGATGCGTAAGGTAGTCATATCCATTCCATTCAAAAAGTACTGATTAAAGGGAATGATACACGCAGAGAGAAAATTCAGACAGAGGCGGGGGAAAGAGGCGTGACCGGGAACCCGGTCACGCAGAATGATTACAGCAGGTCGCCGATCATTTTTTCCAGTTTTTCCTGGTCGATAGCAAACTTACGGATACCGTCCGCCAGTTTATCTACGGCCATTGGATCCTGGTTGTGCTGCCACAGGAACTCGGACTCGGTGATGCGCTCTGGGCGCGCTTTCACTTCGCCGGTGTAGGACAGTTTACGCTCGATAGCACCTTCGCTTTCTGCCAGCTCTTTAAGCAGCGCAGGGGCGATGGTCAGGCGGTCACAGCCAGCCAGCTCAATGATTTCACCGACGTTACGGAAGCTTGCGCCCATAACAACGGTCTCATAGCCGTGCTGTTTGTAGTATTCATAGATTTCCGTCACGGAAATCACGCCTGGATCTTCAGACGCCGCATACTCTTTCTTGTCGGTGTTGGCTTTGTACCAGTCCAGAATACGGCCCACAAACGGAGAAATCAGGTATACGCCAGCTTCGGCACATGCACGCGCCTGTGCGAAGGAGAACAGCAGAGTCAGGTTACAGTTGATCCCTTCTTTTTCCAGCTGTTCAGCGGCGCGAATGCCCTGCCAGGTAGAGGCCAGTTTGATCAGGATACGGTCGTTGCTGATGCCCGCATCGTTGTACAGTTTGATCAGGCGTTTTGCTTTGGCAATAGACGCTTCGGTGTCGTAGGACAGGCGAGCATCAACTTCAGTAGAGATACGGCCAGGAACGAGCTTCAGGATTTCCAGACCGATGTTTACTGCCAGTTTGTCAGTCGCATCCACAACCTGCTGCGCGCGGTCATTGCTCTGTGCTTTTGCCCAGGTCACCGCCTCGTCGATCAGTTTGCGATACTCAGGGATCTGCGCGGCGTTAAGGATCAGAGAAGGGTTGGTTGTAGCATCCTGCGGCTGGTACAGCTTCATTGCCGCAATATCTCCGGTGTCAGCGACGACAGTGGTGAACTGACGAAGGGAGGTCAATTTATCCGTCATGATAGTGTTTCTCTTTTAACGTTCCCTGGATAATTCACACTACCGACAGCCTGCCAGCAGCGGAAAAATGACAGGTTTACTTGTTAGGGGGATGTAACCGGTCTGCCCTGATGATAACACGAGTGAGAGGCAGCGCAACCGCAGACAGTGCGCTTAGGCAGAGTATGATAAACTCAGAATATTAACAGGCTGCTAAGTAACAGCATGCACAATCAGTGGTAGCGCTTACATATTCACGTTGGCATCAACAAGAGGGACGTTAGTGCCTGATTTCTTTTTCTTTATTAACGAAGTTCTCTGGGGTTCAATCATGATATACCTGCTTTCAGGAGCAGGTATCTGGTTTACGTGGCGCAGCGGACTGATTCAGTTTCGCTATATTCGCAAATTTGGCAGAAGTCTGAAAAACAGCGTCACACCACAGCCGGGCGGCCTGACCTCATTTCAGGCGCTCTGTACCAGCCTGGCCGCGCGCGTCGGCAGCGGTAACCTGGCCGGTGTCGCGCTGGCAATCGGCGCGGGCGGTCCGGGCGCGGTATTCTGGATGTGGGTGACGGCGATTATCGGTATGGCCACCTCCTTTGCTGAATGCTCGCTTGCGCAGCTCTACAAAGAAAAAGACGGCAACGGTCAATTTCGCGGCGGCCCCGCCTGGTATATGGCTCGCGGACTGGGAATGCGCTGGATGGGCGTCCTGTTCTCAATCTTTTTACTGATGGCCTATGGTCTTATTTTCAATACCGTTCAGGCTAATTCCGTCGCCCACGCGCTGCGCTTTGCCTTCAATTGTCCGGAGTGGCTGACGGGCAGCGCGCTTGCCCTTCTCACCCTGCTGACCATTGTGACCGGACTGAGAGGGGTTGCCCGCCTGATGCAGTGGCTGGTTCCGCTGATGGCGCTGCTGTGGGTGTCAACCAGCCTGATGGTATGCGCGATACATATCGACGAGGTGCCGAACGTCATCGTCACCATTTTCCAAAGCGCGTTCGGCTGGCGCGAAGCGGCTTCCGGCGCGCTGGGTTACACCCTTAGCCAGGCGCTCACTGCGGGTTTTCAGCGAGGCATGTTCTCCAACGAAGCGGGAATGGGCTCCACGCCGAATGCCGCCGCAGCGGCCGCATCCTGGCCCCCGCATCCCGCCGCGCAGGGCATTGTACAGATGATTGGCGTCTTCACAGACACCATTGTTATCTGCTCCGCCAGTGCGATGATAATGTTGCTGTCCGGCGCCGTTGAACATCCATCCGGCAGTACGGCAGGCATTAATTGGGTACAACAGGCGCTGGTCTCCCTCGTCGGCGGTTGGGGCGCAGGCCTTGTCGCCCTTGTCGTGGGGCTTTTTGCCTTCAGTTCTATTGTGGTTAACTATATCTATGCCGAGAACAACCTTATTTTCCTGAAAGTTGACTCGCGTCTGGCCCGCAACATCCTTCGCGCGGGTGTGCTGGCGATGGTATTTGTCGGTTGCCTGCTCAGCATGCCGATGATCTGGCAACTGGCGGATGTCATTATGGCGCTGATGGCCATCACCAATTTGACGGCAATTTTGCTTCTTTCACCGGTTGTGGCGCTGATCGCGCGCGATTATCTGCGTCAGCGCAAGCTCGGCGTACAGCCCGTCTTTGACGCCTCACGCTATCCCGAAATCGAATCACAAATTGCTCCTGGCACTTGGGATGATTTGCCGCGGCAATAACAGCTATCGATCAATTCAGGGCGATTTTTTGTTAAAGTCGCTCTAAATTTCCTGCAAGGACTGGATATGCTGATTCTGATTTCACCTGCCAAAACGCTCGACTACCAGAGCCCGCTCGCCACTGAGCGTTATACCCAGCCGGAATTGCTGGACTACTCGCAACAGCTGATCCACGAGGCGCGTAAGCTTTCGGCTCCGCAAATCGCTTCGCTGATGAGCATCAGTGATAAACTCGCCGACCTGAACGCCACCCGTTTTCATGAGTGGCAGCCTGACTTCACGCCCGCTAACGCCCGCCAGGCGCTGTTGGCCTTCAAAGGTGACGTCTACACTGGCCTGCAAGCAGAAACGTTTAGCGAAGCCGATTTCGATTTTGCCCAGCAGCATCTGCGCATGTTATCCGGCCTGTACGGGGTGCTGCGCCCGCTGGATCTGATGCAGCCATATCGTCTGGAGATGGGTATCCGCCTGGAAAATGCCAAAGGCAAAGATTTGTACCAGTTCTGGGGCGATGTCATTACCGATAAGCTTAACGCGGCGCTGCAAGCCCAGGGGGACAACGTGGTGATCAACCTGGCCTCCGATGAGTACTTCAAATCGGTGAAGCCGAAAAAGCTGGATGCGAACATTATCAAGCCGGTGTTCCTCGACGAGAAAAACGGCAAATTTAAAGTGATCAGCTTCTACGCCAAAAAAGCGCGCGGTCTGATGAGCCGTTTCATCATTCAAAACCGCCTGACGAAGCCAGAGCAGCTCACTGGCTTTAACAGTGAAGGGTATTTCTTCGACGAGGCATCGTCAGGAAAAAACGAGCTGGTGTTTAAGCGTCACGAGCAATAAAAGACAACCCCGCCAGCTGGCGGGGTTTGTGTTAATGGTGCTTCCGGTCCGGCCCCGGGCGATGATCGTCATGACGGTGATGATCGTGACGATCGCGATGTTCATCGTGCGGACGCCAGTGGTTATCGCGCCAGTCATAGTGCGCTTTCCACCAGTCATGGTCGCGCCAGCGGCCGCCATCCCAGTAGTGTCCGTTATTATCCCGATCGCCAATTTGCAGTTTTACCGCAGGGACGAGGGTGATCTCAGCTGCCTGCACCGCCATGGGAGCGACCAGCATCAGTGAAAGCGCGATAAGCGCAGGTTTCAGTGTAGACATAGGTGACTCCTTATTCTTCTTGCCCAACGTGGGCCGATGTAAGGAGAGTACGTGATGGGAACGGTGGATGTTATTCTCTGCAATCCTAAACCCTAAGTGACCGCATTTATTGGGAATTTCTGCTTTTTTCCTGCTGTTTTTCTCCTTATTTTCTCCATAAAAAAGCCGGGTGGCGGCTTCGCCTTACCCGGCCTACTTTCTGAAATGTTCCAGGCCCGGTAAGGCGTAGCCGCCACCGGGCAATAAACTCACGCTCGGGTCATCATCAGCTTACGCAGTGCGGCAAAGTCTGCGGGCAGCTCATGGGACAGCAACGGCAGGTCGGCGCGCTCGGCCAGCTCTTTTGGCAGCGGCAGCGTTTCACCCAGGATCGCTTCCACGCTCTCTTTGAACTTGGCCGGATGGGCGGTACCGAGGAACAGGCCATACTCACCCGGTTGAAGCTGATCGCGCAAGGCACGATAGGCAATCGCCGCGTGCGGCTCAGAGGTATAGCCCACCGCTTTCAGCTCGCGCATGATGGCTTTCGTGGTTTCGTCCGTCACCGCTGCGTAGCCCAGGTCGCCCAGACGCCAGACCTTACGGCGGAACAGCTCTTCCACACGCGGCCAGTTGTTAGGCTGTGACACATCCATCGCATTGGAGAGCGTGGCCTGCGTCGCGTTCGGCGCCCATTTTCCGTCCTTCAGGAAACGCGGCACGGTGTCGTTGGCGTTGGTAGCGGCGATAAAGCGCTTCACCGGCAGGCCGAGTGATTTCGCCAGCAGGCCCGCCGTCAGATCGCCGAAGTTCCCGCTTGGCACGGAAACTACCAGCTGATTGCGCGCGTCCTGCGGCAGCTGGGCCACCGCTTCGAAGTAGTAGCAGATCTGCGCCAGCAGACGGCTGATGTTGATGGAGTTGGCAGAGTTCAGCCCCAGCGCCGCCTTCAGCTCTTCGTCATCAAAGGCCTGCTTCACCAGCGCCTGACAGGCATCGAAATCGCCGTCGATCGCCACGGTTTCAATGTTGCCCCCAAGAGTGCAGAACAGTTTTTCCTGAAGCGGGCTGATTTTGCCTTTCGGATAGAGGATCACCACGCGGACGTTTTTCAGGCCGTAGAACGCATGAGCCACCGCCGCACCGGTATCACCTGAGGTCGCGGTCAGGATGGTCACCGGTTTGTCGCCGCTGATGTGGGTCAGCATCTGCGCCATGAAGCGACCGCCGAAATCTTTAAACGCCAGCGTCGGGCCGTGGAACAGCTCCAGACAGCCAACGTCAGGCTCCACCTGCTTCACCGGGGCCGGGAAAGCAAACGCCGCGCGCACGCGCTCTTCGAGCAGCTCCTGCGGGATTTCGTCGCCAATAAACGCAGACAGAATTTTGGTGCTGCGGGTGACAAAGTCCTGCTTAAGCAGTTCATCGATTTCAGTCAGTTGAAATTCCGGCAGGTCGTGGGGGAAGAACAGCCCCTGATTTTTGCCCAAACCCTGCGTTACCGCCTGCGCAAAGCTGACCTGCTCGTTATGATCTTTAAGGTTGTAGAGTTTCATTCGTTATCCCAGTACTCGTGCGCCAGCCGTGTCCAGACGGCAAATATGAACAAAGCCTTCCTGATTTTGCAGGTAGTGTTTAGAGAGCCAGTCCGCCACGCGCTGCGCGGTGTCTGGCTTGTCGCATAAGGCGAACAGCGTTGGGCCGGAGCCGGAGATGCCGCACGCCTGTGCGCCGATATCCATGGATGCCTGTCGCGCTTCGTTAAAGCCCGGCAGCAGCTTCGTGCGATACGGCTCGGCAATAACGTCTTTCATCAGTTTCGCCGCCAGCTGCGGCTGTCGGGTGTAGCAGGCATGAATAAAGCCCGCCAGATGACGCCCGTGGGCGATACAGTCCTGACGACGATACTGCGCCGGCAGGATCGCACGCGCTTCGGCGGTAGAAACCTTAATGCCCGGATAGGCCAGCACCCACAGCCACTCATCAAACCCTGGCACCTGCTGGCTGATGATGCCATTTTCTTCAATCATCAGCTGCATGCCGCCAAGGAAGCACGGCGCCACGTTATCATAATGAATGCTGCCGGAGATGCGCCCTTCCAGCTCGCCCATCAGCGCCAGCAGGCGGCTGTTGTTCAGCGGCTTGCCGCAGTGCTCATTCATCGCCACCAGCGCGGCGACCACCGAGCAGGCGCTGGAGCCGAGTCCCGAACCAATCGGCATGCTCTTTTCCAGCGTCATGGCGACCGGCACGTTTTTACCGATCTCCTGACAGAAGCGTTCCCAGCACTGATAAACGATATTCTCACGCGGTTCAGGCGGCAGCTTGCTGGCAAAACGGCCGACGTTATTCAGGCTGAAGCGCTCTGCCGCCTCAACCGTTACCGTATCGCCCAGCAGCGAACCATCCACCGGCGTAACCGCCGCGCCCAGCACGTCAAATCCGACGCTCATATTGGCGCTGGAAGCCGGGGCATATACTTTAACCATCTTAAACTCCTAACTTCCATGACAGGGTACGCAGCAGATCGGCAAACACGCCCGCCGCCGTCACATCATTCCCTGCGCCATAGCCGCGAAGTACCAGCGGCAGTGGCTGATAATAATGGCTGTAGAACGCCAGGGCGTTCTCGCCGTTTTTCACCTTGTACAGCGGATCGTTGCCATCCACTTCGGCAATCTTCACGCGGCAGACGCCGTCTTCTTCAATATTGCCAACATAGCGCAATACCTTACCTTCATCACGGGCTTTCGCAACGCGGGCGGCAAAGGCGTCGTCAAGCTGCGGCAACCTGGCCATAAAAGCGCTGACGTCGCCGCTGTCATCAAATTCTGCTGGCAGCACCGGCTCAATCACGATATCCGAAAGCTCCAGCTCGCGGCCGGTTTCGCGCACCAGGATCAGCAGCTTACGCGCCACATCCATACCGGAGAGGTCGTCGCGCGGATCCGGCTCGGTGTAGCCCAGCTCGCGCGCGGCGCGGGTGGCTTCCGACAGGCTCATCCCTTCGTCCAGCTTGCCGAAGATAAACGACAGGGAGCCGGAGAGGATGCCGGAGAAACGCTGTAGTTCGTCGCCCGCGTTCAGCAGGTTTTGCAGGTTCTCGATGACCGGCAGGCCTGCGCCCACGTTGGTGTCATACAGAAACTTGCGGCGCGACTTGCTCGCCGCCAGACGCAGCTGGTGATAGTAATCCATCGACGAGGTGTTGGCCTTTTTGTTCGGCGTCACCACATGGAAACCTTCGCGCAGGAAATCCGCGTACTGATCGGCCACAGCCTGGCTGGAGGTACAGTCGACGATCACCGGGTTAAGCAGGTGATACTCTTTCACCAGACGGATCAGACGACCCAGGTTGAACGGCTCTTTCGCCTCTTCCAGTTCCGCCTGCCAGTTTTCCAGGTTCAGACCGTGGACGTTAGTCAGCAACGCTTTCGAGTTCGCAATTCCGCAGACGCGCAAATCGATATGTTTCTTCTTAAGCCACTCCTGCTGGCGCTTTACCTGCTCCAGCAGCGCGCCGCCGACGCCGCCGACGCCCACCAGGAACAGCTCAATCACCTGGTCGGTGTTGAACAGCATCTGATGCACCACGCGCACGCCGGTAGTGGCGTCATCGTTATCCACGACAACGGAAATTGAACGCTCTGATGAGCCCTGGGCAATCGCCACGATATTGATATTGGCCCGCGCCAGGGCGGCAAAGAATTTGGCGGAGATTCCGCGCAGGGTGCGCATGCCGTCGCCTACCACGGAGATCACGGCCAGACGCTCCTGAATAGAGAGCGGCTCCAGCAGCTCTTCTTTCAGCTCCAGGTAGAACTCTTCTTCCAGCGCGCGACGGGCGCGCAGGCAATCGCCCTGCGGGACGCAGAAGCTGATGCTGTATTCGGAAGAAGACTGCGTGATCAGCACCACGGAGATCCCATTACGGGACATGGCCGCAAACACGCGTGCCGCCATGCCAACCATACCTTTCATACCCGGGCCAGAGACGCTGAACATCGCCATGTTATTAAGGTTCGAAATGCCTTTTACCGGCAGGTCATCTTCATCAGCGCTGGCGCCAATCAGCGTACCCGGCGCCTGCGGATTACCGGTATTTTTAATCAGGCAAGGGATCTGGAACTGGGCAATCGGGGAGATGGTACGTGGGTGAAGCACTTTGGCGCCGAAGTAGGAAAGCTCCATCGCTTCCTGGTACGACATCGACTTCAACAGCCTGGCGTCCGGCACCTGGCGCGGGTCGCAGGTATATACACCATCAACGTCAGTCCAGATCTCACAACAGTCTGCACGTAAACAGGCCGCCAGCACGGCAGCGGAGTAGTCAGAGCCGTTACGCCCCAGCACCACCAGTTCGCCCTTCTCGTTACCGGCGGTGAAGCCTGCCATCAGGATCATGTGGTCAGACGGGATTTTGCTCGCCGCAATGCGGCGTGTCGACTCGGCAATGTCGACGGTGGATTCAAGGTAGTGTCCCACAGCCAGCAGTTTTTCAACCGGATCGATGACCGTCACGTGGTGACCGCGCGCTTCCAGCACGCCCGCCATGATGGCGATAGAGAGTTTTTCACCCCGGCAAATTAGCGCCGCGTTGATGCTGTCCGGGCATTGACCCAGCAGGCTGATACCGTGAAGGACATGTTTAATCTGGGCAAATTCGAGTTCAACGGTGGTTTTCAGCTGCGCCAGCGGGAAGCCAGGCTGGGCGTCTGCCAGCCCCTGAAGCAGTTCAGCGAAGATACGCTCGGCGTCGCTGATGTTCGGAAGTGCATCCTGGCCACCGATGGTTTTTTCAATCATCGCCACCAGGTGGTTCGTGATTTTTGCCGGGGCAGAGAGCACGGTAGCAACCTGCCCCTGCCTGGCGTTACTTTCCAGGATATCGGCAACACGCAGAAAACGCTCTGCATTTGCCACTGATGTACCGCCGAACTTCAACACTCGCATGGTTCTACCTCATTTCCTTTAGCCGAAAAAAAAGCCCGCACTGTTCAGGTGCGGGCTTTTTTCTGTTTTTCCTGTACGCGTCAGCCCGCATCGTTACCTGTGGTAATGATGATGGTTGTAGTAATGGTGGTGATGCTGATGCGTTTCATGGATGTTGTGTACTCTGTCATTATTATCTGTCTGTGCTCTATTCTTTTAGGGTTAAAGGATCGGACACCTTAAGTCAATGAATTTTTAATTTGATCACAATTCGGGACATTCTCACGTCCCGCTGCGTGCAGATTTATTTTCATCGGAATACCCCAGATGCAACCCCAGACATCAGCAGGATCGGCCATAATAAAAACCTATGACACTATTTTACTCGGCTAATTTTTTTTCAATATCATGAAGCAATCGGTGCAGCATTGCCGTGTCGCGCTGTTCAAGACGCCCCAGGCGCTGCTGTAACCAGTCCACCATTTTTTGATCGTCAGCGACGCCCAGTTGCTCGAGAAGCTTATCTGCACGAATACGCAGCGCCGCCAGCTGGTTTTCATCCGTTACTGACGCTGGCGGCTGAGAAATTTGTATTAAGGATGCTAATTGATAGCAGTACACCATCACCGCCTGCCCCAGATTGAGTGACGGATAATCCGCCACCATCGGCGCGCCCGTCAGGACGTCAGCCAGTTCCAGTTCTTCGTTAGTTAGCCCGGAATCTTCTCGCCCAAACACCAGCGCGGCTTTCTCCAGCCACTGGCTTTTTTCTTCCAGTAGTGGCACCAGTTCAGCAGGCGTGGCGTAATAATGAAACTTCGCCCGGCTGCGCGCGGTCGTCGCGACGGTAAACGAAATATCGTGCAGCGCCTCAGCGAGCGTAGCGTAAGTGGTTATATTATCGAGAATATCACCCGAACCGTGCGCCACCCATCGCGCAGCAGGCTCCAGATGCGCCGCGCTGTCTACGATACGCAAATCGGTAAAACCCATGGTCTTCATGGCACGCGCCGCAGCGCCAATATTTTCAGCTCTTGCTGGTGCCACCAGCACAATCGACAGATGCATTTATGCTCTCTTTTTAATCAGTTAGCAGGTAAAAATGTGATTCACTTCAACATATTACGCAGCACGAATTTACAATTTTGCAACACAAATCACCGAAATAGCGTTTCATAACAATTAAAAAAAGCTAAACTATTTTGTGGCTGAACAATCAGTTAGAATGTTAACAGAAGTCCATTATCCTTATGTTTTGTAATGATAATGACCTTATGAATACTCTTTTCCGATTGGATTCGTACCGTTTATCAATCAATGTCCGCAACTAGTTGGTTTATTGAAAAATTGTGACAAAGGCTAGCATTCAGCTACGATGATTTCATCAAACTGTTAACGTGCTACAATTGAACTTGATATATGTCAACGAAGCGTAGTTTTATTGGGTGTCCGGTGTCACTTAGCCTGTTATGTTGCTGTTAAAATGGTTAGGATGACAGCCGTTTTTGACACTGTCGGGTCCAAAGGGAAAGTACCCACGACCAAGCTAATGATGTTGTTGACGTTGATGGAAAGTGCATCAAGAACGCAATTACGTACTTTAGTCACGTTAAGCCGATCATGTTAATTTGCGACATGCATCAGGCAGGTCAGGGACTTTTGTACTTCCTGTTTCGATTTAGTTGGCAATTTAGGTAGCAAACATGCAGACCCCGCACATTCTTATCGTTGAAGACGAGTTGGTAACACGCAACACGTTAAAGAGCATTTTCGAAGCAGAAGGCTACGATGTCTTTGAAGCGACCGATGGCGCAGAGATGCATCAGATCCTTTCTGAAAATGATATCAACCTGGTGATTATGGATATCAATCTGCCGGGCAAAAACGGGCTTCTTCTGGCGCGCGAACTGCGTGAACAGGCGAACGTCGCGTTGATGTTCCTGACAGGCCGTGACAACGAGGTTGATAAAATTCTTGGTCTGGAAATCGGCGCGGATGACTACATCACCAAGCCGTTCAACCCTCGCGAGTTAACCATTCGTGCACGCAACCTGCTGTCCCGCACCATGAATCTGGGTACGGTCAGTGAAGAGCGTCGTAGCGTCGATAGCTACAAATTCAACGGCTGGGAACTTGATATCAATAGCCGTTCGCTGATTAGCCCGAACGGTGAGCAGTACAAACTGCCGCGCAGTGAATTCCGCGCGATGCTGCACTTCTGCGAAAACCCGGGCAAGATCCAGTCCCGTGCAGAACTGCTGAAGAAAATGACCGGTCGTGAGTTGAAGCCACACGATCGTACCGTTGACGTAACCATCCGTCGTATTCGTAAACATTTCGAATCTACGCCTGATACGCCGGAAATCATCGCCACGATCCATGGTGAAGGCTATCGTTTCTGCGGTGACCTCCAGGAGTAATCCTCCCGTCACGCAGTAAAAAACGGCGCTTTTGCGCCGTTTTTTTTATCAATGCCACGGCATAATCGGCACCGCGCTAATCGCGTTTTTCGGTGAGCCTTCCACGACTTTGTCGGAATAAGCCAGATAAGCCAGTGTGTTGCGCTTCGCGTCATAAAAACGGACCACCTGTAGCTTTTTGAACACCAGCGAGGTCCGTTTCTGGAATACAACGTCGCCCTGCGCTTTGCCGTTTTTAATTTTGTCACTCAATTCCACCGGACCAACCTGCTGGCAGGAGATGGCCGCGTCAGACGTGTCTTCAGCCAGCCCCAGGCCGCCTTTAATCCCGCCGGTCTTCGCCCGGCTGACATAGCAGGTGACGTTTTTAACGTCCGGATCGTCAAAGGCCTCCACCACAATTTTGTGGTCCGGCCCAAACATTTTAAACACGGTGTCCACGGAGCCAATTTGCTCCGCCTGTGCCACGCGCCCTGCCATCAGCGCCAGTGCTGCAAAGGCTAAAACCTTGTATTTCATATTGTTACCATTCATAAAAATTACGCTGAGCGATTATTCAACAGGTTAGATAAAAATGTAGCAAGATCACAGGATTAGAATATATCCGCACTTAAATCACCACAAAAAGCATTTATGCGCAAAAAAAACACTGAATGCTAAAACGTCAAAAAATGCTATTATCCGCTAACCTGTAAACAGGCACCTGCGGCAGTTTTAAGGATGAGGATAGTATATGGATCAGGCTGGAATTATTCGCGACCTGCTCACCTGGCTGGAAGGTCATCTCGACCAGCCTTTGTCACTGGATAATGTGGCGGCAAAAGCAGGCTATTCCAAGTGGCATCTGCAAAGGATGTTCAAGGATGTCACCGGTCATGCTATCGGTGCCTATATTCGCGCACGTCGTTTATCAAAGTCTGCTGTCGCGTTGCGCCTGACCGCGCGACCAATCCTGGATATTGCCCTGCAATATCGCTTCGATTCACAGCAAACCTTCACTCGCGCCTTTAAAAAACAGTTCTCGTTAACGCCAGCGCTTTATCGCCGCTCGCCGGACTGGAGCTCCTTTGGTATGCGTCCGCCGCTGCGTCTGGGCGAGTTTGCGATGCCAAAATATGAAATCATCACCTTGCCGGAAACGCACCTGGTCGGCACCACGCAGAGCTACTCCTGTTCCCTGGAGCAGATCTCCGAGTTCCGCCATCAGATGCGCGTTCAGTTCTGGCGCGAATTTTTAAGCCACGCTCCGGCGATCCCGCCGATTCTGTATGGCCTGAACGAAACGTATCCAAGCCAGGAAAAAGATGACGAGCAGGAAGTGTTCTATACCACGGCGCTGACGCCTGACATGGCGAACGGTTACATTCATGGCTCGAAGCCTGTCGTGCTGGAAGGCGGCGAGTATGTGATGTTCTCATACGAAGGGTTAGGAACGGGCGTTCAGGAGTTCATCCTGACCGTTTACGGGACCTGCATGCCGATGCTGAATCTGAATCGCCGTAAAGGTCAGGACATTGAGCGCTACTATCCGGCGCAAGATGCAAAACCGGAAGAAGGCCCTATCAATCTGCGTATGGAATTCCTGATTCCGGTACGTCGTTAACGCTGCAACTCATCCAGTGCAGGGGCATCAAGATGCGAAATGTCCCCTGCCATCTCAATCACCCACCCCGATGCCAGCCAGGCACTTTCCTGATAGTCGATACGGGAAATGGAACAGTTGCGCAGACGCAAACGGCGCTCGGCGTAAGCCGGCAGCCCCAGAATGGTACTCACCAGGCAACCCAGCGCGATACCGTGGCTCACCAGCAGCGGTCGGCTACCTGCCGGGAGTTTCAGGCACTCGGCCAGCGCGGCATGCATGCGCACGCTCAGCTCCTGCATGGATTCCCCCTCAGGGATGCGACCATCTTCAGTGCCGTTCACCAGCGTGCGACGCCAGCCTTCTTCGGTTTCCGTCAGCGTATCGATAGGGCGTTTTTCCAGCACGCCCATATCCAGCTCGCGCAGGCGCGGTTCAAGGGTCACGTCGCAGCCACAGGCATCGGCGATGATGCGTGCCGTCTGCTGCGTGCGGCCTAAATCACTGGAGATGACGTGAGTGATACCCAGCGTTCTGGCGCGTTCCGCCACCTGCCACGCTTGCTGCACACCTTTGTCGGTGAGAGGACTGTCTGACTGGCCTTGAATACGTCGCTCGGCGTTCCACTGCGTTTCACCGTGGCGAACAAGGTATACCTGTAACATGCTTTTTTTCCGTTATACTGCGATGAATTTTTTAAATCGAGCTTAATTATGCACCATGTTGTCTCTGCTACCACCAATCCTGCCAAAATTCAGGCAATTCTAAGGGCATTTGAAGAGATCTTCGGCGAAGGATCCTGCCATATTGACGCCGTCGGCGTCGAGAGCGGTGTGCCGGAACAGCCGTTTGGCAGCGAGGAAACACGCGCTGGCGCACGAAATCGCGTGGCGAATGCAAAAGCCGCCGCGCCAGATGCTGACTTCTGGGTCGCGATTGAAGCAGGTATCGACGAAGGGGCGACCTTCAGCTGGGTTGTCATCGAAAGCCGCGAGCAGCGCGGCGAAGCGCGTTCAGCCACGCTGCCGCTGCCGGAGGTCATACTGGAGAAAGTCCGCGCGGGTGAGGCGCTGGGGCCGGTAATGTCGCACTACACCGGCATTGATGAGATTGGTCGTAAAGAGGGGGCGATTGGCGTCTTTACCGCGGGCAAGCTCACCCGTTCGAGCGTTTACCACCAGGCCGTTATTCTGGCGTTAAGTCCGTTCCATAACGCGATTTATCGTTAAGTTTGTAGGCCGGATTAGGCGAAGCCGTCATCCGGCGTTTTTAAGCAATACCGCTTCCAGCCACTGACGCAGTTCAACCGGCGCCGACTTCAGGCTGTTTGAACCCCGGGTAATCGTCGCGATGCCCGCGCCCAGCTCGTTTTTCAGTTCACGCTGGCTCATTTCGCCACGCAGCAGTTCCTCAATAATGCGTACCCGTGTACCCAGCGCTTCACGCTCGTCTGGCGTCAGCATCAGCTGTAGCAAGGGTAAATGCAGATCTTTGTCGTAAGACTGGCGGAGCAACTCCACAAAACGAAGCCACTCCTGATGACGCTGTTCGGCCATGGCCGAGGAATACGGGGAATGCTGGGTCATGTTATGCTGCCTCTTGTACTCATTAGCGAGTACAGCATAACACAACCCGCGCCGATCAGTAACGTCTCTGCCACTCGGCATCGCTCATCAGGGCATCTTTCTCCCCCATGAAGTGCCGATAGTAGGCGTCATACGCCAGCACGTTCTTCACATATCCGCGCGTTTCCGAGAACGGAATGCTCTCGACGAACGCCACGGCGTCGAGTCGCCCTGCGCTGTTACCAAGCCATGTCCGCACGCGGCCTGGCCCGGCGTTGTACGCCGCTGACGCGAAGATGCGGTTATTACCGAACTGCTGATAGACGTACTGCAAGTAGCTGGTACCGATGTTGATGTTGGTCTCAGGATCCAGCAGCTGGGACGGGCTGCTGTAGCCTGGGATATTAAACATCTTCACCGTGTGCGTCGCGGTGCCCGGCATAATTTGCATCAGGCCGCTGGCCCCCACCGGCGAACGCACTTTCGGGTTCCAGGCGCTTTCCTGACGGGCAATGGCCATCGCGTAGCTTTGCGGAATATCTTTGCCGCTGGTGTAGCGATCGAACAGATCCTTATAAGCCAGCGGGAAACGCTCTTCGAGATGATCCCACAGCTTGCCGGCGATCGTCGCCTGCACGCTCAGATCCCACCAGCGATTATCAAACGCATAGCGGGCAAGCTGCGCCTTCTCGTCGGTGGTACGGCTGGTGACCAGGTTGGCCCATTCGCTGCGCGCGGTATTATCCAGATTCCAGTACATCAGCTCGCGCACGCGCGCCATTTCCGGACCCTGCGTCAGCGCCGGGTTCGCGTTGGCTGGCGCTTTGTCGATCTTCAGTGTGTACTCCTCGCCCAGACGCTGCGCCGCCGCCATCGGGTAGAAGCCGCGCTGCTGCATCAGGGAGTGGAGGATCGCTTTGGCTTCGTCTTCACGACCACGCTCCAGCAGCAGGTCCGCCTGCCAGTAACGCCATTCATCTTTCTCTTTAGCATCCATCGGCAGGCGCGCCAGCCAGGTATTGAGGCCACGACGATCGCCCGTTCCCAGCGCCATGCGCACGCGACGCTCCACCAGCGAGACAGAGTTTGAACGCATTACCGCGTCGTCACGCCAGCGCGCCTGTTCGTCGGTGACATCTGTTCCCATCAGTCGCCATGCCACAATATCGCGCAGTTCCTGGGTTTGATCGTCATTAAGCTGCTGGGCCTGCACCAGCTGCGGGATCATCAGCCGGGCGTTTTCCACATCCTCACGCGCCACGCTGGCAAAGGCCACCGCCGCCATCTGGCGGGTAAAATCGGTCGCGCCGGTGGTACGCGCAAACGTCAGCACGGTATTGGGATCGTTTGCCAGACTGATAACGGCAGAGGCAATGGTCTGATAATCCGCGGGCATCTGGCCCGCCAGCACGGTAACCAGCCGGGTGTTTCCGGCCTTCATCGCCAGGCGAATACGTTCCAGGTAAGAGAGCGGATCCTGCTTGCCCGAGGCGCGCCAGGCGCTGAACAGCGGGTCACAGGCGTTTGGCTGGCTTTTGCCCGTCAACCACAGCTCTTTCGCGCCGGTCCAGGCTTCCTCCTGCTGACCGGTCGCCCATTTCGCATAATAGTAATTACACTGCGCTTCCGTCGCGCCCGGCTTATCCGGGCTGAAAGCCAGCAGGCCGCGCCAGTCTTCGCGACGGGCCAGCTCGTTCACAAACCGGGACTTCAGGGTACGCGCAGGCGGCAGTGTCGGGTTCGCCTGAATGAAGTTATTTACGGTGACGGTCGGTTGATTCATGAGATCATCAGTGATCTGACGATACTCCAGATACGGATACAGCGGATAATCCTTCAGCGTCGGCATCAGCGCCTGCACGGTATCCATCTGCTTGTTGTCCCATGCCTGCTTAATCTGGGCATAGCGGTTACGTTGTTCATCCAGTGAATCGGCATGCACCGCCTGGCTTACCGCCATTACGCATACGCTGGCAGCCAGCAGACGCCAGACCACCCGTTTGGCTTTTTCCACAAGCTCTTCCTCATTGTTTTTCGTCAGTTGCAGCGTCTTGCCACGTTAAAGTTACCTCAACTTATGCTAACCAGGCATCCCACAACGCGCCACGTCATGGACACTTTTTTACCTTTCTTGCGCGTTTTAACACTCCCGACGTTCCTGGCTGGGATTAGGGCGTGAAAAAGGCTACACTTCGAGGCTGAAATTCATTCTCATCACGATAAAAGAGGCGAAGTCCAACGTGGCTCAATTCGTTTATACCATGCATCGTGTCGGCAAAGTTGTCCCGCCGAAACGTCATATTCTTAAAAATATCTCGCTGAGCTTTTTCCCGGGCGCAAAAATCGGTGTTCTGGGTCTCAACGGTGCCGGTAAGTCCACCCTGCTGCGCATCATGGCCGGCATCGATACAGACATCGAAGGTGAAGCCCGTCCGCAGCCTGGCATCAAGATCGGCTACCTGCCGCAGGAACCTCAGCTGAACCCGGAACACACCGTGCGTGAATCCGTTGAAGAAGCGGTATCCGAAGTGGTTAACGCCCTGAAAGGTCTGGATGAAGTGTATGCCAAATACGCCGAGCCGGATGCGGACTTCGACAAACTGGCCGCTCAGCAAGGCAAATTTGAAGAGATTATCCAGGCGCACGACGGTCACAACCTGAACGTGCAGCTGGAGCGCGCGGCAGATGCCCTGCGTCTGCCGGACTGGGATGCGAAAATCGCGAATCTCTCCGGTGGTGAACGCCGCCGCGTGGCGCTGTGCCGCCTGCTGCTGGAAAAACCAGACATGCTGCTGCTCGACGAACCGACCAACCACCTGGATGCGGAATCCGTGGCGTGGCTGGAACGCTTCCTGCACGACTTCGAAGGCACCGTGGTGGCAATTACCCACGACCGCTACTTCCTCGACAACGTGGCGGGCTGGATCCTGGAGCTGGACCGCGGCGAAGGCATTCCGTGGGAAGGCAACTACTCTTCCTGGCTGGAGCAGAAAGATCAGCGTCTGGCGCAGGAAGCGTCTCAGGAAGCGGCGCGCCGTAAATCTATTGAGAAAGAGCTGGAGTGGGTGCGTCAGGGCGCGAAAGGCCGTCAGTCCAAGGGCAAAGCCCGTCTGGCACGCTTCGAAGAGCTGAACAACACCGAATACCAGAAGCGTAACGAAACCAACGAACTGTTTATCCCGCCTGGAGCACGTCTGGGGGATAAAGTGGTTGAAGTGACCAACCTGCGTAAGTCGTACGGCGACCGCCTGCTGATCGACGATCTGACCTTCTCCGTACCGAAAGGCGCTATCGTCGGCATCATCGGTCCGAACGGCGCGGGTAAATCCACCCTGTTCCGCATGATGTCCGGTCAGGAACAGCCTGACAGCGGCTCTATCACCCTGGGTGAGACCGTGAAGCTGGCCTCCGTTGACCAGTTCCGTGACGCGATGGACAACAGCAAAACCGTGTGGGAAGAAGTCTCCGGCGGTCTGGATATCATGCGTATCGGCAACACCGAGATGCCAAGCCGCGCCTATGTTGGCCGCTTTAACTTCAAGGGCACCGACCAGGGCAAACGCGTGGGCGAGCTGTCTGGCGGTGAGCGTGGTCGTCTGCACCTGGCGAAGCTGCTTCAGGTTGGCGGCAACGTTCTGCTGCTCGATGAACCTACCAACGACCTGGACATCGAAACCCTGCGCGCGCTGGAAAACGCCCTGCTGGAATTCCCGGGCTGCGCCATGGTTATCTCGCACGACCGCTGGTTCCTTGACCGTATCGCAACCCACATTCTGGACTACCAGGACGAAGGTAAAGTGGAGTTCTTCGAAGGTAACTTCACCGAATACGAAGAGTACAAGAAACGCACGCTGGGCGCAGACGCGCTGGAGCCGAAGCGTATTAAGTACAAGCGTATTGCGAAATAAAAGCAAAACGGCAACTTCGGTTGCCGTTTTTTATGTTTGTTCCCTCTCCGCGTGGGAGAGGGCCTGGGTGAGGGCATCAGGCCGCACAGTGTGTAGGCCGGGTAAGGCGAAGCCGCCACCCGGCTTTTTTATTTGCCCACGTAATACCGCTTCACCTCATCAAACTGCATCGCAAAGTCGATATAGCTCATCAGCGCAGGCGAATTGAGCTTACGGCTCGGATAGGCCAGCCAGAGATCGTTCCCCTCAACGCGCCACTCCGGTAGCACCTTTACCAGCGCGCCCTTTTCGATTTTATCTTCCAGCAGGAATGCGGGTAACAGCGTGATCCCCGCCCCGGCAATGGCGCATTCTCGGGCGTACACCAGGTTATCCGTCATGTGGGCGTTATCTGGCAGGTAGCGGTAATCCTCACTCTCGCTTCGCAGAAGCCACTCCGACCATGCCCGGTGCGTAATGCAGCGGTGATCCACCAGCTGTCGGGGATGGATTAACGGCGCCCGACGTGCCATGTAGTCGGGCGAGGCCAGCATGTAGCGCGGACAGTGCCCAATCATGCGGCCAATCAGGGAAGAATCCTGCGGTTTGCCGGTGCGCAGCGCCACGTCAAAGCCCGACTCGACCAGATCCACCACATCGTCTGAAATTGATACATCCAGCGACACGTCAGGGTAGCGAAGCTGGAACTCGGCATTCATATGCGCCAGCAGCGTCGCGCCAATCCCTGCCGGACAGGTGATCCTCAGCCGTCCGCTGGGGTTTTCTCGCAGCCGCTGAATGGCATACTCCGCGCGCTCGCTGGCCGCCAGCATCTCGCGGCAGTGCACCAGATAGTGCTCGCCCGCAAACGTCAGGCTTATTCTGCGCGTCGTGCGGTTAAGCAGGCGGATCCCCACCTGCTGCTCCAGCTGGCTAATGCGTTGGCTGACGCTGGATTTCGGCAGTTCCGCCTTCTGCGCCGCCGCAGTAAAGCTGCCCATCTCAGCCACCAGCGCAAACAGCGCCATATCCTGTAGCTGTTTAAACATGATTGTTCACCCTGTACGAACGCTGAGTTCTTGATTGTCCATCTTATCATGCAGCTGACCACTTAATAGACTAGCCTCAACACAACGCATTCATTGAGGAGAACACCATGTCTGTTAAAGCCATTGCCGTTAACCCAGAAAATCCCTCCACCTTCGTTGAAATCACCCCGCCGATGCCGCAGCCCGGCGAGTACGATCTGCTGGTGGAGGTGAAAGCCGTCTCCGTAAACCCGGTGGACACCAAGGTACATGCAGGCATTGCTAAAAGCGGGCTGAAGGAGCCGCGCATTCTCGGGTGGGATGCCAGCGGGATCGTCAAAGCCGTCGGGGCTGGCGTCACCGGATTTAAACCGGGTGACGAAGTATGGTACGCGGGGGATATCACCCGACCGGGCAGCAATACCACGCACCAGCTTATCGATGCGCGCATTGTCGGGCACAAGCCTGCAAACCTTGGCTGGGCCTCTGCGGCAGCACTGCCGCTGACGGCGCTCACCGCGTGGGAAGGCCTGTTTGAACGGCTGAAGATTCAGTATGCCGACGCAGATAAAACGCTGCTGATAATTGGCGGCGCGGGTGGAGTCGGATCGCTGGCGATCCCGTTTGCGAAGCACAACAGCAAGGTGAAGATCGTCGCAACCGCCTCACGAGAAGATTCCGCCCGATGGTGTCGCGATCGCGGGGCTGACGTTGTCGTAGATTACCGCGACCTGAAGGGTGAACTGGCGAAACAGGGGCTCACCTTTGTGGATTACATTTTTATCCTCAACGACACCGACGGGCACTGGGATGCGGTCAGCGATCTGATTGCCCCTCAGGGACACATTTGTTCCATCGTTGAAAATGCGCATCCGCTAAACCAGGACAAGCTGAAGTCCAAATCTGCCGCCCTGCACTGGGAATTTATGTATACCCGCAGCATGTACCAGACCGCGGATATGGCGCGCCAGGGCGAGATTTTAAATGAGGTGGCGAAGCTGGTGGATAACGGCGTGGTGGAAAGCTCGCTCAGCGAAACGCTGCACGGGCTGAGCGTGGAAAGCATTACCGAAGCGCACCGCATGGTGCTGGAGGGGCATATGCGTGGGAAAGTGGTGGTTGAGTTCTGAGTGGTTTGTTCCCCCTCACCCTGCCCTCTCCCCACGGGGGAGAGGGTAAAGACAGCTCCGTGCGATCCCCTCTCCCCTTTGGGGAGAGGGTTAGGGTGAGGGGTAAGTTTTTTACCCCTGCTCACCCATCATCTCTTTCACCAGCTCGACGCAGCGCAGGAAACGGGTGTCGTAATCCGACTCTTCCACATGCACAAACGCAACGTTGTTCTCGTTAAGCATCTCCACCAGCATGGTCTGGAACTCACGCCTGTCCACCGAGCTGCCCAGGCTGCGCATGCCGTCGGCTACCCATGGGGTGTTGTTTTCCAGCAGGATAACCAGATCAAAGCGGTATTCGTCAATCAGCGCCTGCACAAACGGGTGCTCGCGCCCCTCGTACTTTTTGCAGAACGCCTGCGTGGTGACGAAATCGGTATCAATAAAGGCGACTTTATTGGCGTATTTCACCGCGAAATCAATGTACTGGGCATGACCAAGCGCGATTTTATCGTAGTCGGAATACTGTAATGCCATCTCGTCACCACCGAGGTGTGAGAAGACGTAATCGCGGCCATACTCCCACGCACTGGTGGTATTGAAGATATTCGCCAGCTTATTCACCAGCGTCGATTTCCCGCTCGACTCGCCGCCGAGGATCGCCACCGTACGCACGAAGAATGGCTTCACCTCGGTCGGAATGTAGTCCCAGTAGCGGAACGGGTTCTCGCGGATCTGCGCCCCGCTGATGTTCATAAAGGTGCGTTTAGGATCGATCAGCACGGTTTCGATGCCCAGATGCTCGCGGAACTGCGGCGCGTCGGACTCTTCAGAGGTGTAGATCCAGTTAGGTGCAATGCCCTTCTCTTCCATAAACGCTTTGATGCCGTTGCTCCACACGTCCCAACCGTGCGGGTACGGCTCCATGCCCTCTTCGTTAAAGGCATGAATACGAATATTTTTCTGATACTTAAAGGTCTGAAGCAGCCAGCGCAGGCGGTCCGGCACGGTGGGCTGCTGCGACATGGCGCTGTCTTCAAACAGCTGGCGATCGCGGGTTTCATCATAACCCATGATGATATGCAGCTCGTCGACCTGGCTACAGGCGCGCTGGATCAGATAGATATGCCCGGTATGCAGCGGGTAGAACTTACCGAACACCACGCCAATGTTCTTTTGCATCCGCGGAAATTCAAGCCCCAGAAAACGGTGCAGCGCTTCCAGCTTCTGCGCGCTGGGGCTTTTGATTTTGGCGTTCAGCAGTTGGCTCAGGTAGCCCTTGGTCATGCCGCTGGCGTCCGCTACCTGCTGTAACGTGCAGCCCTTCTGGCGGATAGCGGTCTTGATGTAGTCAAATGATGACATAAATTACGGTGCCTCCTGCAAAATCGAATACGTAATTATAAGTCGTCAAAGACATTTAACGCATCTGCGAGTTTTTTAACGCCAAAAACCTGCATCCCTTCCGGGATTTTTTTCGGCACGTTGGCGGCCGGAACAATCGCGCGGCGGAAGCCATGTTTTGCCGCTTCGGAGATACGCTCCTGACCGCTCGGCACCGGGCGAATTTCGCCCGCCAGCCCTACTTCGCCAAATACCACCAGATCCTGCGGCAACGGTCTGTCGCGCAGGCTGGAGACCATCGCCAGCAACAGCGCCAGATCCGCGCTGGTTTCCGTAACCTTCACCCCACCAACCACGTTGACGAACACATCCTGATCCGCCATTTGCAGGCCACCGTGACGGTGCAACACCGCCAGCAGGATCGCCAGGCGGTTCTGTTCCAGACCGACCGCCACGCGCCGCGGATTACCCATCATCGAGTGATCCACCAGCGCCTGAATTTCAACCAGCAGCGGACGCGTCCCCTCCCACAGCACCATCACCGAACTACCGGACGTAATTTCGTCGCCACGGCTCAGGAAGATGGCCGACGGGTTGCTGACTTCGCGCAGCCCCTGCTCGGTCATGGCAAACACGCCCAGTTCATTCACCGCGCCGAAGCGGTTTTTATGGCTGCGCAGGGTACGAAAACGGGAATCCGCATCGCCGTCGAGCATCACCGAGCAGTCGATACAGTGCTCAAGCACTTTCGGGCCGGCCAGCGAGCCGTCTTTGGTGACGTGGCCCACCATCACTATCGCTACGCCGCGCGTTTTGGCAAAGCGCGTTAAGTACGCAGCCGTTTCACGCACCTGCGCCACGCTCCCCGGTGACGACTGAATGTCCGCCATATGCATCACCTGAATGGAGTCGATCACCATCAGTTTCGGCTGCTCTTCTTCGGCGATCATGCAGATCTGCTCGATGCTGGTTTCCGAGAGCATATTCAGATTGCCGGTCGGCAGACCGAGGCGGTGCGCGCGCATCGCCACCTGCTGGAGTGACTCTTCGCCCGTGACGTACAGGGTTTTCATCTGTTCGGCGAGCTTGCAGAGCGTTTGCAGCAGCAGGGTCGATTTACCCGCGCCCGGGTTACCGCCGATCAGAATGGCGCTGCCCGGCACTACGCCACCGCCGAGCACGCGGTCAAATTCTTTGAATCCGGTTGAGAAGCGCGGCAGCGCCTCAAGGCTGATATCCGAAAGTTTTTGTACCTTCGACACGCCTGCATTGCCCGCATAGCCGCTCAGCCGTTCATTGCGGGCCACGCTCGGCGAAGCCGCCACACCACGCACTTCGGTGATGGTGTTCCAGGCATGACAGGCGCTGCATTGCCCCTGCCAGCGCGGATAATCCGCACCACATTCATTACAGACAAATGCGCGTTTTGGAGCTTTCGCCACGGTTTACCTCGTTATTTCTGTGCGGTCTGCGCGCCGGATAGCGCTGACGCTTACCCGGCCTACAAAAGCAGGCCGCTATTTTTGATTAATGCTGCCGGAGAGAATGCAGAACACGCCCATCAGGTCAGCATGACGGATAGTGACTTCCGTCTTTTCATTCACTTTCGGCTTGGCGTGGTAGGCAATACCCAGCCCGGCAACTTTGATCATCGGCAGATCGTTCGCGCCATCGCCGATGGCGACGGTCTGTTCGACCGGAATGGCGTATTTCTCCGCCAGACGCGTCAGCGTATTGGCTTTGTACTGCGCATCCACGATGTCGCCAATCACTTGTCCGGTGAGTTTGCCGTCCATGATCTCCAGCTCGTTTGCCACCACGGTGGTCAGACGCAGCTTGTCACGCAGGTAATCGGCAAAGAAGGTGAACCCACCGGAGGCAATCGCCACTTTCCAGCCGAGCGTCTCCAGCTTGAGCACCAGCTGCGTCAGCCCTGGCATCAGGGGCAGTTCATCGCGCACCTGACGCAAAATGTTAGCATCGGCCCCCTTCAGGGTCGCCACGCGCTGTCTCAGGCTGGCGGTGAAATCCAGCTCGCCGCGCATCGCGCGCTCGGTGACTTCAGCCACCAGCTCGCCGCTGCCCGCCAGTTTAGCAATCTCGTCAATACACTCGATCTGAATGGCGGTAGAGTCCATGTCCATCACCAGCAGGCCCGGCGTTTTCAGATGCGGGATCTTGCCGAGCGGGGCTACGTCCAGCCCGGCGTCGTGCGCCAGACGCGTGGCGCGCTGCGTCAGGGAACCCGCCAGGCGAATAACCTGATAATCTTCCACGCACCAGGCCGCAACGATGACCATCGCTGCGCCCAGTTTAGTTTGATACTGGGTGAGGCGTTGCTTATCCAGGCCGCGTCCGTACAGCAGCCAGCCGCTACGGCCAGCGTGGTAATCGAGAGGCATCACCTCATCGCCACTTAAAGAGAGCGGCAATCCTGGCCATAAAGAGACATCCGTTGGCAGGTCGCACCAGGTAATGTTCGGCATTGAAGCTCCTGTAATTTCGTTCGCGCCGGAAGGTTCCAGAGGGAAAATAACGCATGAGGCTACCCTGTAACCATCACTTCTGGCAACATTAAGCCGTAAATTTTAAGCAGGTGGAATATGGCTCGCGCAAAACTGAAATTCCGGCTTCATCGCGCCGTGATTGTCCTGATCTGTCTCGCACTATTAGTGGCGCTTATGCAGGGGGCATCCTGGTTTAGCCAGAATCACCAACGACAGCGTAACCCACAGTTTGAAGAACTGGCCCGTACGCTGGCGCGCCAGGTGACGCTCAACGTTGCGCCGTCTATGCGCACCGAAACGCCGGATGACAAGCGGATAGCGCAGGTATTGCGCCAGCTTACGGAAAACAGCCGCATTCTGGATGCGGGCGTGTACGATGAACAGGGCGACCTGATTGCCCGCGCGGGTGAGCATGTCGACGTGCGCGACAGGCTGGCGCTGGACGGCAAAAAAGCTGGCGGTTATTTCAATCAACAAATCGTTGAACCCATTCAGGGCAAGAATGGCCCACTCGGCTATTTACGTCTGACACTCGACACCCACACCCTGCCAACCGAAGCCAAACAGGTGGATAACACCACCAATATTTTGCGCCTGATGCTGCTGCTCTCGCTGGCGATTGGCGTGGTACTGGCGCGCACACTGCTGCAAGGCAAGCGCACCCGCTGGCAGCAGTCGCCGTTCCTGTTAACCGCCAGCAAGTCAGTTCCCGAAGAGGAAGAGAGCGAGAAGAAAGAATAGTGATAAAGTAGGCGGATGATTCGGAAAAGGAACTCTGCCATGTCGACGTTACGCCTGCTTATCTCTGACTCTTACGATCCCTGGTTTAATCTCGCGGTGGAAGAGTGCATCTTCCGCCAGATGCCCGCCACCCAGCGCGTCCTGTTTCTCTGGCGCAACGCTGATACGGTCGTTATTGGCCGCGCGCAAAATCCGTGGAAAGAGTGTAACACCCGCCGTATGGAAGAGGACAACGTCCGCCTGGCGCGCCGCAGCAGCGGCGGCGGTGCGGTGTTCCACGATCTCGGCAACACCTGCTTTACCTTTATGGCGGGCAAGCCGGAATACGACAAAACCATCTCGACCTCCATTGTGCTCAACGCGCTCAATTCGCTCGGCGTGACGGCTGAAGCCTCGGGTCGTAACGATCTGGTAGTGAAAACACCTGAAGGCGACCGGAAAGTGTCAGGCTCAGCCTACCGCGAAACGATGGATCGCGGATTCCACCACGGCACATTATTGCTGAATGCCGATCTGAGCCGTCTGGCAAACTATCTGAACCCGGACAAGAAAAAGCTCCAGGCGAAAGGCATTACCTCCGTGCGCGGTCGCGTGGCGAATCTGGTGGATCTGCTGCCGGGGATTACTCATGAGCAGATTTGCGACGCGATCCGTGAAGCCTTCTTCGAACATTACGGTGAGCGGGTAGAAGCTGAAGTGATCTCCCCTGACAAAACACCGGACCTGCCCAACTTCGCGGAAACCTTTGCGCGCCAGAGCAGCTGGGAGTGGAACTTCGGTCAGGCACCGGCGTTTTCACACCTGCTGGATGAGCGATTTACATGGGGCGGCGTTGAGCTGCACTTTGACGTGGAGAAGGGCCATATTACCCGCACGCAGGTCTTTACGGATAGTCTCAATCCTGCACCGCTGGAGGCGCTGGCCGCACGTTTACAGGGCTGTCTGTATCGGGCGGATATGTTGCAGCAGGAGTGTGATGCATTGATTGGGGATTTTCCGGAGCAGGAAAAAGAGCTGCGGGATGTATCGGCGTGGATTGCTCAGGCCGTGCGCTAGTAAAAAAGCCCGCTGGCGCTGCGCTTAGCGGGCCTACAAAACCGTAGGCCGGGTCAGGCGAGGCCGCCACCCGGCACAACAGCTCTTACTCTTTATCGCCCAGCAGAACGGATTCCAGCGCGATTTTAATCATGTCGTTGAAGGTGGTCTGACGCTCGGCAGCGGTGGTCTGCTCGTGAGTACGGATATGGTCAGACACGGTGCAGATGGTCAGCGCTTTCGCACCGAATTCAGCCGCCACGCCGTAGATACCGGCCGCTTCCATTTCCACGCCCAGAATGCCGTATTTTTCCATCACGTCGAACATGTCGCCTTCTGGCGAGTAGAACAGATCGGCAGAGAACAGGTTGCCCACGCGCGCGTCAACGCCCAGCGCTTTTGCTGCGTCAACCGCGTTACGCACCATGTCAAAGTCAGCGATGGCCGCAAAGTCATGATCTTTAAAGCGAATGCGGTTGACTTTAGAGTCGGTGCACGCGCCCATGCCGATCACCACGTCACGCAGCTTAACGTCCATGCGCACCGCGCCGCAGGAGCCGACACGGATGATTTTCTTCACGCCGAAATCGGTGATCAGCTCTTTGGTGTAGATGGAGCAGGATGGGATACCCATGCCGTGACCCATCACGGAGATTTTGCGGCCTTTATAGGTACCGGTGAAGCCCAGCATGCCACGCACGTTGTTCACTTCACGCACGTCTTCCAGGAAGGTTTCTGCAATGTGTTTCGCGCGCAGCGGGTCGCCCGGCATCAATACGACGTCAGCGAAATCACCCATTTCTGCATTAATGTGAGGAGTTGCCATCTTCAGTTCCTTTTACATTGTTGTTTTTGCCGGGTGGCGGCTGCGCCTTACCCGGCCTACATTCTCTTCTCCCTCTCCCACAGGGAGAGGGTCGGGGTGAGGGCATCAGGCCTCACCCAATCCGTTTAGAACATAGCCTTGCCATATTCCATGTCAGACGTACCAAAGTATTTCGCAATCGTCTGGCCGATGTCCGCGAAGGTTTCACGATGACCCAGCGAGCCCGGTTTGACTTTCGGGCCGTACACCAGCACCGGAATGTGCTCACGGGTGTGGTCGGTACCGGTCCAGGTCGGGTCACAGCCATGGTCAGCGGTCAGGATCAGAATGTCATCTTCCCCCACCAGCTCCATCAGCTCTGGCAGACGGCGGTCAAACAGCTCCAGACCCGCAGCATACCCGGCAACGTCGCGACGGTGACCCCAGGAGGAGTCGAAGTCCACGAAGTTGGTGAAGACAATGGTCTTGTCGCCCGCTTCTTTCATCTCTTTGATGGTGGCGTCGAACAGCGCATCCAGACCGGTCGCTTTGACCTTTTTGGTGATGCCGCAGTTAGCGTAGATGTCCGCGATTTTACCTACGGAAACGACCTGGCCGTCTTTCTCGTCGACGAGTTTTTGCAGCACGGTCGGCGCCGGTGGCTCCACGGCCAGATCGTGACGGTTGCCGGTACGCTGGAAGTTACCCGCTTTGTCGCCGATAAACGGACGCGCGATAACACGGCCAATGTTGTAGCCGCCTTCGGTCAGCTCTTCACGGGCGATCTCGCACAGCTCGTACAATTTATCCAGGCCAAACGTCTCTTCGTGGCAGGCGATCTGGAACACAGAGTCAGCAGAGGTATAGAAAATCGGTTTGCCGGTTTTCATGTGCTCTTCGCCGAGCTGATCCAGAATCACGGTACCGGAAGAGTGGCAGTTGCCGAGGTAGCCCGGCAGGTTGGCGCGCTTCACCAGCTTATCGAGCAGCTCCTGCGGGAAGCTGTTCTCGTGATCGGAGAAGTAACCCCAGTCAAACAGCACCGGCACGCCAGCGATTTCCCAGTGACCGGACGGCGTATCTTTACCGGAAGAGAGCTCGTGCGCCCACGCGTAGGCGCCCACCACTTCCGCGTTTCCGTCCATACCGGCTGCGATTTTACCGGTAGAACCTTCATGCGCTTTTACCAGCCCGAGGCGGGTCAGGTTTGGCAGGTTCAGAGGGCCTTTACGACCGTTGTCCGCTTCGCCTTTTGCACAGGCTTCCGCGATGTGACCCAGGGTATCGGAACCCACGTCACCAAAACGTTCTGCATCTTCGGTTGCGCCGATGCCGAATGAGTCCAGCACCATAATAAATGCACGTTTCATAATTGTTCTCCGTACTTAGTGCTTCATAAAAATGCGATCAGATCAGTATACCGCTATTCAGTGATACGACGATAGACCGTCGGTGTGGTTTCCGGTGCTTTATCGTCAAGAGTTATTGCCGCCTTCACCGCTTTCGCCGCGTCCTGCCAGCTGGCTTCGTCTTTCGCGTGGATCACCGCCAGCGGACGTTGGCCGTCAACGCTGTCGCCCAGACGGGCCATATCGGTAAAGCCGACGCTGTAATCAATGGTGTCCGATGCCTGACGACGACCGCCGCCCATAGACACGACCGCCATGCCGAGCGCGCGGGTATCCATAGCCGAGACAAAGCCTTCACTGTCCGCATAGACCGCTTTGCTGAGCATCGCGGTGGGCAGGTATTTCGCGTAGTTTTCCACGAAGTCGGTCGGGCCTTTCTGCGCCGCCACCATCCGACCAAAGATCTCCGCCGCTTTGCCGTTGTCCAGCACAGCCTGAAGCTTCGCGCGCGCGTCAGCGTCGTCTTTGGCCAGCTTGCCGGAGATTAACATCTCAACGCACAGCGCCATGGTGACATCGAACAGGCGCGGGTTACGGTATTCGCCTGTGAGGAACTGCACGGCCTCGCGGACTTCAACGGCGTTACCGGCGCTGGACGCCAGCACCTGGTTCATGTCCGTCAGCAGTGCGGTGGTGCGCACGCCCGCGCCGTTGGAAACGCCAACGATCGCTTCAGCCAGCGCCTCAGAGAGTTCATAGGTCGGCATAAACGCGCCGCTGCCCACTTTCACATCCATCACCAGCGCGTCCAGCCCTTCCGCCAGCTTTTTGGCGAGGATAGAGGCGGTGATCAGCGGGATGGAGTCTACGGTCGCGGTAATGTCACGCGTCGCGTAGAAACGCTTGTCTGCTGGCGCAAGAGAGCTGGTCTGGCCGATAATCGCCACGCCAACGTCTTTAATAATGTCGCGGAAGCGGTTGTCATCCGGGAAGATATCGAAGCCCGGAATGGCTTCCAGTTTGTCGAGCGTACCGCCGGTATGACCCAGGCCGCGCCCGGAAATCATCGGGATGTAACCGCCGCAGGCTGCCACCATCGGGCCAAGCATCAGGGAGGTCACGTCGCCCACGCCGCCGGTGGAGTGTTTGTCCACAATCGGGCCGTTGAGGTTGAGGCTTTTCCAGTCCAGAACGGTTCCTGAATCTCGCATCGCCATGGTCAGTGACACGCGCTCAGGCATCGACATATCGTGGAAGAAAATGGTCATCGCCAGAGCCGCAATCTGCCCTTCAGAGATGGTGTTATCACGAATGCCGTTGATAAAGAAGCGGATCTCTTCGTCGCTTAATGCATGACCATCACGTTTTTTACGAATAATTTCCTGTGCGAGAAACACGGTAACCTCCATGCGGAATCGGGTGAATGGCGGCGGGTATGTTGACCCGCCCTACGATCCTGTAGGCCGGGTTAGCGTAGGCCACCCGGCAATTCAAACTTAGTAGCTGCTTGCGCTCTTACCGTCACCGTGACCCAGCGCTTTCAGCAGGCTGGCCAGCAGGCTGGACGCGCCGAAGCGGTAGTGGCGGGAGTCCGCCCAGTCGGCGCCGAACAGCTCGTCGGCAATCGCCAGGAACTGCTGCGCGTCTTCTGCGGTACGCACGCCGCCTGCCGGTTTGAAGCCAACGGTTTTGGACACGCCCATATCACGGATAACTTCCATCATGATGCGCGCGCTTTCCGGAGTCGCGTTGACCGGCACTTTACCGGTAGAGGTTTTAATGAAATCTGCGCCCGCTTTGATAGCGATTTCAGACGCTTTACGAATCAGCGCCTCTTCTTTCAGCTCGCCGGTTTCGATGATCACTTTAAGCAGCACGTTTGCCGCCGCACATGCGTCTTTACAGGCTTTCACCAGGTCAAAACCGACCTGCTCGTTGCCGGCGATCAGCGCGCGGTACGGGAATACCACGTCAACTTCGTCTGCGCCGTACGCAATCGCCGCGCGGGTTTCCGCCAGCGCGATCTCGATGTCGTCATTACCGTGCGGGAAGTTAGTCACGGTCGCAATGCGCACGTCCGGCGTGCCCTGTTCTTTCAGCGTTTTGCGGGCAATCGGGATAAAACGCGGGTAGATACAGACGGCGGCGGTATTACCCACTGGCGTTTTTGCCTGATGGCACAGGGCGATGACTTTTTCATTGGTGTCGTCATCATTCAGGGTGGTCAGGTCCATCAGTTTCAACGCGCGCAGGCTGCTTGCAGTTAAATCGGTCATAACATTCTCCAACGGCAGTGCCGTATAAATTTTACCTTGCGGGTCTGTGAGTATTCTAACATTCACCCGCATCCACACTTCGACATTCATCACAGTTAATGAAAACTGTGTGCAAATTTGCATTACTGTAATGAGATCTTCTTCAAACTTTCATGCGTCAACCGCCGACAAAAACAGCGATACCCCCTGTCGGATCAAAAGCCCCGGCAGGCTGGCTTCTTACAATTCGTTCACCATCCGCAGAACCCTCAAGGAAGTTGAACATGCCCGACGCCCTGCAACAACGTTGCCTGCACATTGTGACCAGCCCGGTGTTAACCCCGGAACAAAAACGTCATTTTCTGGCGCTGGAAGCGGAGAACAATCTGCTCTATCCCGCTCTGCCAGAGGCGGCCCGCGCCGCGCTGGACGAGGGATACATCTGCGACATGTTCGAAGGTCATGCGCCTTACAAACCGCGCTACGTGCTGCCGGACTACGCTAAATTTCTGGCTAACGGCTCAGAATGGCTGGAGCTGGAAGGGGCGAAAGATCTGGATGATGCCCTGTCACTGCTCACTATCCTTTATCACCATGTTCCGTCCGTCACATCGATGCCAGTCTATCTGGGTCAGCTCGATGAGATACTCAACCCATATGTTAAAATTCTAACACAGGATGAAATCGATAGCCGAATAAAACGTTTCTGGCGTTACCTGGACAGAACCCTGCCCGATGCCTTTATGCATGCCAATATCGGCCCGGCGGATACGCCCGTCACGCGTGCCATTTTGCGAGCGGACGCAGAGCTGAAGCAGGTCGCGCCGAACCTGACCTTTATTTACGACCCGGACGTCACCCCTGACGATCTGCTGCTGAGCGTGGCGAAAAACATTTGTGAGTGTAGTAAGCCGCATATTTCCAATGGCCCGGTAAATGATAAAATTTTCACAAAAGGTCGCTATGGCGTGGTGAGCTGTTACAACTCCCTGCCGCTGGCGGGCGGCGGCAGCACGCTGGTGCGCCTTAACCTGAAAGCGATTGCGGAGCACAGCCGCTCACCGGAAGACTTTTTCACCCGTACCCTTCCCCACTACTGCCAGCAACAAATCGCGATCATTAATGCGCGCTGCGATTTTTTATATGAACAATCCGGCTTCTTTGAGAATAGCTTCCTGGTGAAAGAGGGGCTGATTGATGCCGATCGTTTTGTACCGATGTTTGGCATGTACGGTCTGGCCGAAGCGGTAAACGTGCTGTGCGAGAAAGCAGGCATTACGGGACGGTACGGTAAAAACGAGCAGGCCAATGCGCTGGGTTACCGCATCAGTGAACAGCTGGCGGCGTTCGTTGAAAACACGCCGGTGAAACACGGCTGGCAGCACCGCGCGATGCTGCACGCGCAGTCAGGGATCAGTTCTGATTCAGGCACCACGCCGGGGGCGCGTCTGCCGTACGGTGACGAGCCAGATCCCATCAGCCACCTGCTGGCCGTAGCCCCGCACCATAAACACTATCATTCGGGGATCAGCGATATTCTCACCCTGGATGAGACGGTTAAACGCAATCCTCAGGCGGTGGTGCAGCTGTGCCTGGGGGCGTTCAACGCCGGTATGCGTGAGTTCACCGCGAATGTGGCCGGAAACGACCTGGTGCGCGTTACCGGGTATATGGTGCGGCTCTCCGACCTGGAGAAATATCGGGAGGCCGGCTCACGCACCAACACCACCTGGCTCGGCGAGGAGGCCGCGCGCAATACCCGTATTCTGGAACGTCAGCCACGCGTGATAAGCCATGAACAGCAGATGCGCTTTAGTTAGTCAGGTTATTCCCTTCTCCTGCGTGGACGGGCCGGGCAGCCGCCTGGCGCTGTTCCTCCAGGGCTGTAACCTGCGCTGCAAAACCTGCCACAACCCGTGGACCATCGGGCGCTGCAACGACTGCGGCGACTGTGTTCCCCACTGTCCTCATGATGCGCTGACGATTCAGGCCGGGCGCGTCTGGTGGCAGGAGAGTCACTGTCAGCAGTGCGATACCTGCCTGCACCTGTGTCAGCAGCAGGCGACGCCGATGGCGCAGCGATACAGCGTCGAGGAGATCCTCTCACGGATCCGCACGTCCGCGCCGTTTATTGAGGGCGTGACCGTCAGCGGGGGTGAGGCCACCACGCAGCTGCCGTTTGTGGTTGCGCTGTTCACCGCGATCAAAGCCGATCCGTCCCTGCGCCATCTGACGTGCCTGGTGGACAGCAACGGCCTGTTAAGCGAAACCGGCTGGCAAAAGCTGTTACCGGTGTTTGACGGCGCGATGGTGGATCTGAAAGCCTGGGGCAATGAACATCACCGTTTTCTGACCGGGCGCGAAAACACGCTGATCAAGCAGAGCATCCGCTGGCTGGCCGATCGTCATCGCCTGACGGAGCTGCGCCTGCTGGTGATCCCCGATCGGTGTGATTATCTGCAACATCTGTCATCGCTGACCGCTTTTATCCACGCGTTGGGGAACGTTCCGGTGCGGATCAACGCGTTTCATGCCCATGGGGTTTACGGGGAGGCGGCGCGATGGCGGAGCGCCACGCCGGAGGACATCGAGCCGCTGGCGCAGGCCCTGGAACGACAGCAGATCACGGTGATCCGCCCGGCCCTTTATCTATAGCGTGATGCCGAAGACCGCGCGGGTATTTTCCAGCAGCGCGCTGGCAATCACATCTTCAGGCTCCTGACGCAGCTCGCACAGCACATCAAAAACGCGCGCCGCCTGCTCCGGGCGGTTGGGCTGGCCCTGAAAACCATTCAGCGGCATGTCAGGGGCATCCGTTTCCAGCAGGAGCGAAGACAGGGGGAGCTGCGCCATCACATCCCGGGTTTTGCTGGCACGCGGATAGGTGATAGTGCCACCGACACCAATTTTATAGCCCAGCTCGATAAAACGCTGCGCCTGCTGAAGGCTTCCAGCGAAACCATGGACCACGCCCCTGCGCGGCACGTCGATGCGCTTCAGGTGCATCGCCAGTTTGTCATGGGTACGCCTGGAGTGGAGGATCACCGGCAGATCGTGGCGCTTTGCCAGCCGGAGCTGCGCATCCAGGATCGTCTGCTGGCGCTCAAACTGCGGATCTTCACGATAGAGATCGAGGCCGATCTCACCGATGGCAACCAGCTTCGTATCCGCGTTTTGCAGCGTGGCATCCAGCCTGTCGAGATGGTCATCAAGATGGTGCTCGATCACGATCGGATGCAGACCCAGCGCGGCATACAGCGCATCGTGACCCTGGGCAAGCGCCAGGACTTTCTCGAATCTCGCCGCTTCAATAGCGGGCACAATAATGGCTCTCACACCGGCCTCAGCCGCACGCGCAATACTTGATGTTTCCTCCCCGCTAAACGGCGGGAAATCAAAGTGGCAATGGGTATCGATAAAAGAGTGCGTCACGCCAGGTCCTCGTTATCGAGTATGCCGTCGTTGGCCTGCGGCGCGTCCACCAGCGGCATCGCCACCGCGTCATTGGCCACACTAGCGGGTGGCAATATGATGCTTTTATGCCGATGAAGAGGCGGTTGCTCGGCCAGCATTTTCCCGACGGTCGCCAGGAAGTATCGCCCGCATAGCCGCCCCGTTTTGTAATCCATACGCAACGCAGGCAGCCGACTGCCCAGCGCCATGCTCAGCAGCGGCTTCGGCGGGTAAATTTCAAAGATGCGCAGCTTGCCCGGTGGTTTTTCAATAAAACGCTGCATCGCGCCGTAGGTGGTTTCATGCTGCTTCGCGATATTCACCAGCGGTTGCAGGCTGCTGTCGCCCAGCCAGCGTTCCATCCGCTTAAACCACTGTGGGGTGTAATACATCTGAGAAGGCACCGTGCGGATCACCACAATGGTTTTCGCCCCGCGCCGTGCGGCCTCCTGTACCGGCACCGCGTCGCTGATACCGCCGTCAAGATAGTTTATCCCCTCCAGCAACGCGCCGGTACGGTAGAAACCCGGGATCGCGCTGGAAGCGCGAATGATATCCAGCCAGTTCTCTTTCTGCGGCGAAAAGTAACCCGGTGAATAGTCATCGCCACGGCTGGCGCACATCCAGAACGCTTTGCCGG
The DNA here is from genome assembly GCF_049237025.1 of Enterobacter cloacae complex sp. SYL001. Classification (NCBI taxonomy): domain Bacteria; kingdom Pseudomonadati; phylum Pseudomonadota; class Gammaproteobacteria; order Enterobacterales; family Enterobacteriaceae; genus Enterobacter; species Enterobacter cloacae complex sp. SYL001. Next base: position 233,984 of record NZ_JBMKJI010000003.1, read on the forward strand.
TATCGAACAGTCGTGACGCGGTATCCATGGCCAGCGGCATCTGGCTGGAGGTGGCATCCAGTAACCAGTCGAGATCGATCAGGTTCCCGCCGCGCACGAAGCGTACCGGATTGAAGAATTCTTTGGAGGTGGTGTAGCGCATAATCACTTTGCGCGCATAGCCGGGCTGGTTGCAGACATAGGCGGAGAGGTTCTGCGCCCCGGCAGAGGTACCGAAGTAGAGATCGAACGGGTTGAATTGCGCGCGCATAAATTCGTCGAGCACGCCGGCGGTAAAAATACCGCGCTGCCCGCCCCCTTCACAGACCAGCGCAAGCTGGCCTGCATGAAACGGTTTTAACGTCAGCGGCGCAATATTGCCGAGCGTCACGGGAATTCGTTGCCCCACCTCTGCCTTCCTGTTTTCATTATTTTGATGAGACACAGTAACGCACATTCCCGATGGTTCTCAAACGAGAAAAAGCCAGTCACGAGGACTGGCTTGAGTTTGTTTAATAACTATTGCGTTTGCTACGGGCGACGTCGACCCGTAAACAGGCTGACCAGGAACAGAATAATACCGACGACGAAAACAATTTTCGCTGCCCATGCCGCGGTACCCGCCAGTCCACCAAAGCCCAATGCGGCGGCAATTAACGCGATAACCAGAAATATAATGCCCCAACGAAACATAAGCCTCTCCTTTACCATAGTTAATGTCGGCCGCTAAACGTGAGCGCTCAGGTCACTCACCGGCTTTTCCAGAGTCGTTTTTATTTCGCCCGCGGTTTTCAGCCAGACGGGCGAGTGGTACTGCTTTACTTCGTTTTCAGATCGTTTTTGACGCTTTTCACACCATCAATAGCTTTCGCAATTGACTCGGCACGATCGCTTTGTGCCTGGTTCTCAACCGTACCGGACAGCTGGACCACACCATCAGTGGTTTCAACTTTCACCATACGGGATGGCACGATGTCGTCAGCTAACAGTTTAGCTTTGATTTCGCTGGTAGTTGCTGCATCTCCGGCATAGCCCTTCACCGACGATTCTGTGCTGTCACGTACGTGCAGTTTGTCGCTTACAGAGCTTACGCCCTCAACGCCTTTCGCTACTTTAACGGCCTCTTCAGCCTGAGTCTGGCTTTCAACGAAACCGCTCAAAGTGACAACCTTGTTGTCGGTTTTAACAGAAATATCGGTGCTCTTAATGGATTCATGATCCACCAGTGCGGCTTTCACTTTTGCTGTGATAGAGCTGTCATCCATGAAATTACCGACTTTATTCATAGAGCTATCGATTTTTTCCCCTGCGGTATTAGCGGTATTTTGCGCTTTATCCATGGTGCTGGATTCCGCCAGAGCAGAACCGCTTACCAGGACACTACCCAACGTTACAGCCAGCAGAGTTTTAGAAATCTTCAGTCTTGTCATATTCATCGATTTATTCCTGTGTTTTGCCCGTTATTTGGGCGACATACTTCCCTAAATCTTGGTTTTATATATTGCGAATTAACACACGGGCGAAATGGAGAACCAGTGGACATGCATTGAACAGTTAATTCATCCACGCCCGGTGCTAAACACTGAGTTAAATATAGATCACAATCAGAGGGGTGCATTCAGAATTGGGGAAAAAACGAACGAATAGCGAAAAATTACGTTGAATTAAGAACATTCCGCAAGGGTTTAATAACACTGGAATTAAAGAAGAGCACGGCGGCTGCCGTGCTCTGTGAGGGAATTAATGCTCGCGCGTTTTGCGGAACTGAACGTCGGGATAACGTTCCTGCGTCAGGTTCAGGTTAGCCATAGTCGGGGCGATATAGGTCAGATTATCGCCACCGTCCAGCGCCAGCTGAACTTCGTTCTTACGCTTAAACTCTTCGAATTTCTTCACGTCTGAACATTCAACCCAGCGCGCGGTCGCCACGTTCACCGATTCGTAAATCGCTTCCACGTTGTACTCGCTCTTAAGACGGGCAACTACCACGTCAAACTGGAGCACACCCACCGCGCCCACGATCAGATCGTTGTTGGCGATAGGGCGGAACACCTGTACAGCCCCCTCTTCCGAAAGCTGGACCAGGCCTTTCAGCAGCTGCTTCTGCTTAAGCGGATCGCGCAGGCGAATGCGGCGGAACAGTTCCGGCGCGAAGTTCGGGATACCGGTGAACTTCATCATTTCGCCCTGCGTGAAGGTATCGCCGATCTGAATGGTACCGTGGTTGTGTAAACCAATGATGTCACCCGGATAGGCTTCTTCTACATGCGAACGGTCGCCCGCCATGAAGGTCAGCGCGTCGGAAATCACTACGTCTTTACCAATACGCACCTGACGCAGCTTCATGCCCTTTTCGTACTTACCGGAAACCACGCGCATAAAGGCGACGCGGTCACGGTGTTTCGGGTCCATGTTGGCCTGAATTTTAAAGACGAAGCCGGAGAACTTCTCTTCCTTCGCTTCTACTTCGCGGGTGTCGGTTTTACGCGGCATCGGCTGCGGGGCCCACTCAACCAGACCGTCGAGCATATGGTCAACGCCGAAGTTGCCGAGTGCGGTACCGAAGAAGACCGGGGTAATGTCACCGCTCAGGAACAGTTCTCTGTCGAACTCGTGAGAAGCGCCTTTGACCAGCTCAAGCTCATCGCGTAGTTGCGCGGCCAGCTCTTCACCGACAGCGGCGTCCAGCTCCGGGTTGTCCAGCCCTTTCACAATGCGGACTTCCTGAATAGTGTGGCCCTTACCGGTCTGATACAGGTAGGTTTCGTCTTTATAGAGGTGGTAAACCCCTTTGAACAGCTTGCCGCAGCCAATCGGCCAGGTGATTGGCGCGCAGGCGATTTTCAGCTCGTTTTCCACTTCATCCATCAGCTCCATCGGATCACGGATGTCACGGTCGAGTTTGTTCATAAAGGTGAGGATCGGCGTATCGCGCAGACGAGTGACTTCCATCAGCTTGCGGGTACGATCTTCAACACCTTTCGCGGCGTCGATCACCATCAGGCAGCAGTCCACCGCCGTCAGGGTACGGTAGGTATCTTCGGAGAAGTCTTCGTGCCCCGGGGTGTCCAGCAGGTTCACCAGGCAGTCATGATACGGGAACTGCATCACGGAGGTGGTAATCGAAATACCACGCTGCTTTTCCATCTCCATCCAGTCGGATTTAGCATGCTGGCTGGAGCCACGGCCTTTAACGGTACCCGCGGTCTGGATCGCCTGTCCGAACAGCAACACCTTCTCGGTGATGGTCGTTTTACCGGCATCCGGGTGCGAGATAATGGCAAAAGTGCGGCGTTTGGCCACCTCTTGCAGATAAGGAGACAACGTCATAATCAATTCTTCTTAGGTAAGCGCGGCAGCAGGCCGCGCATCATGGAATACGAAAAATGCGGCTATTTTACCCATCAACAGGGGGCAGGCAATCATTGTTTACACAGGAGCTGCTCCAGTTCGTTCAATGACGTTACGGTCCAGGTCGGTTCGATGCCTTCAGGCAACGTGCGGCCATGCGCATTCAGCCAGACGGTCGACAGGCCCGATCTCATACCTCCCAGAATATCAGATTCTGCCGTATCCCCCACCATCAGCACGCGATCGCGGTCAGGATTGCCCGCTTGCGCCAGCGCATAATCGAAAATACGCGGATCCGGCTTCGGCACGCCTACCTCTTCGGAGATCACCAGCGCGTCGAAATGATCGCGCAAGCCAGTGCGTTCAAGGCGGATCTGCTGAAGCGCGGTAAAGCCGTTGGTGATGATCCCAAGCTTCACCTTCCCTTTCAGCGAATCCAGCAGAGAAACGGCGCCGGGCAGCGGCGCGCAGATATCCGCCATCGCATTCAGGAAGGCCTCGTTCAGCACCCCAGGACTGATGTTTAACCGTTCAGCCCAGACGTCAAAACGCTGATGCTGAAGCTGTAACGCGGTGATGGCTCCGTTCTGGTAATCCACCCACAGCGGCTTGTTCACCGCCTGATAGTCCTGAAAATCTTCCGCGGTGAACGTCACGCTATAGTCGAGAAACATCCGCTGTAGGCCGCCGAACGAGTCAAACGTAAACAGCGTTTCGTCGGCATCAAAGAAAATCCAGTCCCATTTCATCGTTACAACCTTATTTTCGTTATCCAATCGGCAGAGCCATGATAATGGCGTCTTCACGTCCCTCTGCGGTGGGGTAGTAGTTACGGCGGATAGTCGCCTCGTTGAAGCCTAAGCTTTCATAGAGCGCGATGGCGGCGACATTGGACGCGCGCACCTCCAGCCACAGGGTGAAAACGTCACGGGTTTCCAGCTCACGAATGAGGTGCTCAAGCAGATCCCTGCCCAGCCCGCGGCGCTGGTAAGCGGGATCGACCGCGATATTAAACAGCGTCGCCTCGTCCAGAACGACCTGCGTGATGGCGAACGCGGCCATCGCACCGTCAACGTCCAGGCGGAGATTTAAATAGCGTTCGCCCTGATTGCTGGCAAACGTCTTTTCGCTCCACGGAAAGGCATGGGCGCGTGTTTCAATCGCGAACGCGGTGGCCAGGTCAGCCGTCGTGAGGGAAGAAATCGTGTTCATATTCGCAAATTTGTTGCCATAGCGCGCTACGCGCTTTTGGGTTGGCTTTCAGTTCGTCCAGCGCTGGCGAGCTGATCTGGCTTCCTTCAAGAGGTAGCTCATCCACCGCCCCGATTCGCCAGCTGTTACAGCGGCTGTCAGGGGGAAGCATCGCGACGCTTTCGGGCGCCAGCTGTAATACCTGATCGTTTGTCACCTTCAGGGTGCGAAGGACATCCTCAATCAGGGGTTCGTTCAGGGCAGGCGGCGCTTCTGCCACCATCACCAGGCGGACATGCGCAGGGATGGAGATGGCTATTTCGCCCCGCAACGCCGTCGGGCGACGCAAAGCCCACTGGGTGATGCCCAGCTGCTGCAACTGCCAGTCTCGTCGGGATGTCATAGCGAAAACTCCTGTCTCTCAGGCGCGCAAATATAGCAAATGTGTCGAAACTGCGCCATCTACCTACTATAATCCCCGCCTGAGTTTATTGAGGAACAATTCATGTCTGCATTTACCCCGGCAAGTGAAGTCTTGCTGCGTCACAGTGATGATTTCGAAGAAAGCCGTATTCTGTTTGCCGGAGATATGCAGGATGACCTGCCCGCACGTTTCGACTGTGCTGAAAGCCGTGCCCACACCCAATACTACCACCACTGGCAGGTGCTGAGCCGCCAGATGGGCGAGCGCGCACGCTTTAGCCTTGTGGCGGAGCAGAGCGATATTGCTGACTGCGATACGCTCATTTACTACTGGCCGAAGAACAAACCGGAAGCCCAGTTCCAGCTGATGAACCTGCTTTCTCTGCTGCCGGTCGGCTGCGATATTTTTGTCGTCGGTGAGAACCGCAGCGGGGTGCGAAGCGCAGAGCAGATGCTCGAAGGCTACGCGCCGTTGACGAAAATCGACAGCGCCCGACGCTGCGGCCTGTATCATGGCCGTCTGGAAAAACAGACCACTTTTGATGCCAACACCTTCTGGGACGAGTACCAGCTTGACGGCCTGACCATTAAAACCCTGCCGGGTGTGTTTAGCCGTGACGCGCTTGATACGGGCAGCAAGCTGCTGCTGTCCACCCTGACGCCGCACACCAAGGGCAAGGTGCTGGATGTCGGCTGTGGCGCGGGCGTGCTGTCAACGGTTCTCGCCAGCCACTCACCAAAAGTGCGTTTAACCCTGTGTGACGTGAGCGCCCCGGCGGTAGAAGCCAGCCGCGCCACGCTTACTGCGAACGGCATTGAAGGCGAAGTGATTGCCAGTAACGTCTTCTCCGACGTGACCGGTCGCTTTGACATGATCATCTCTAACCCGCCGTTCCACGACGGGATGGAGACCAGCCTTGAAGCGGCGCAAACGCTGATCCGTGGCGCAACCCGTCACCTTAACAGCGGCGGTGAGCTACGTATTGTGGCGAATGCCTTCCTGGCGTATCCGAAAGTGCTGGATGAAACCTTCGGCTTCCACGAAGTAATCGCCCAGACAGGCCGCTTTAAGGTGTATCGCACCGTGATGACGCGCCAGGCGAAAAAGTAATTCCCCTGCCAGGCGATGGCCGACGCTGCCATCGCCCATTTTTGCAGCAATCAAAACAACGTGCGCAATTTTCTGTTGACGTAAAGCTGAAAACATCTAGAATGCGCCTCCGTGGTTACGATACTTTTACAGTGTCGATGGTATGCGAAGGTGGCGGAATTGGTAGACGCGCTAGCTTCAGGTGTTAGTGTCCTTACGGACGTGGGGGTTCAAGTCCCCCCCCTCGCACCATAAATCACGTTGATATTGCTCGCACTGGGCGAAGGTGGCGGAATTGGTAGACGCGCTAGCTTCAGGTGTTAGTGTCCTTAGGATGTGGGGGTTCGAGTCCCCCCCCTCGCACCAACGAGGCGATATCAAACCAGTAAGATGACTGTGCGAAGGTGGCGGAATTGGTAGACGCGCTAGCTTCAGGTGTTAGTGTCCTTACGGACGTGGGGGTTCAAGTCCCCCCCCTCGCACCAATTATCTTACATCCCTTCAGCAGTACCTCTTGTTTTTCCCTTTTATTTCAAACTCATCAGAATCACCAGCAGTCCACTGATTAGCGCAACGCATGATGGCAACAGCACGTAATGCCGTAACTGTTTGTGCCAGATCATCGCGGATGTCACCAGCAAGCCCGAAACAATCATTGCTTTCCAGACATCAATGGGAAGATCGGCAAACATCAGCCCACCGATAATGGAACCAGGCAGCAATATTCCCCACCCACTTCCCAGCGCTTTGCTCAACATGGTTTCACCTCTCGCACTGATAATGATAACCAGTATCATATGATAGTAATTATCACTTGTCAGCATGCGACGTAAGAAATTGCGCCAGCAATTGCTTTCCCATAATGACAGAGAATGTGTAAGGTGATAAATTGCCCACCTGTTAACTTCCGATAACGTTTTTCTGATAATAAAAATTCAATTTTGTAGCGACCAATATTGCATAACAACATCTTGCTCATTGTTTTAATTGAGTTTTAATAAAAACGCACGCATATGACATCACAATCCTGGCTGTCCTTAGTCAACAAGAAATATCAGCTTTCTTTACGTTTATTTTTATTTTTGAACGCTGCATCAGCATTGTTCTCGGTAACAAACCCTCTCTATTCCGTTCGTGTGTTATCAGTCCCCCTGTTTGCCGTACTGACTGTCAGCACTGGCTTACTTATCTGGCACTGGAAAAACAGCACGCGAAAAATAAATATCCCTGTTGTTTCAGCTATTTTTGGGTTTTTATGGGCATGGCAGATCGTCTCAAAATTTCTGTTAATAACGCACGATCACGCAACCTATTTAATGATGGCGCTATTAACAGTGCTTTTTATAGGGTCTCTGGCTTTCGCCAGTAATATTAAAGCCTTTACGTTACATTCATTTCCCGCTTTTATATCCTGCCTGTGGCTTAGCCCGTCCGAAAACTGGTTGAGAATGGCCTATTTTTTCGCGCTGCCGGTGGTCGCCATTGGTATCCATCATGTTCTTCAGCGGCGTAATGACCGTTTCGCCCAGGAACTGCTTTCCGAACTGCTCGAAGAGCGTGAAACCCTGACCGATCTCAGCATGATGGACCCGCTCACCGGCCTATATAACCGTCGCGGGCTGCAAAGCCGGCTTGAGAACCTCCCCAGGCCTGACGCTGGCGAGCACTTTGTGCTGCTGATGGATATCGACCATTTCAAAGCCTACAACGATCATTACGGCCATATGATGGGCGATCAGGCCTTGATCAGGGTCTCGGCTGCGATCCGCGACGCCGTGCGCTCACGCGATGTTGTCGCCCGGTTTGGCGGGGAAGAATTTATGGTGCTGTTAAGTAACATCCCACTGGAGCAAGCGCGCCAGACAGCTGAACGCATACGTCAGAAGGTTTACGATCTCAAAATCCCCCACATGTTTAACGAAAGCGTCGCCACTAACGTGACCATCAGCATTGGCATAGCCATGTTCGAAGGTGAAGACGTTGATGGCGCACTGGCGAAAGCCGATAAAGCCCTCTATGAAGCCAAGCATATGGGACGCAACAGCATTCTGCTGAGCGACGAGCTTCATATCGCCTGAAACCGCCTTCACAGCGCCAGGATAAAACGCTTGCGCTCGGTTTTATCTATAGTTAGGATTGGCAATCATTATCATTTAGATTTGTAATCCACACTATGGCGACTCGTACCGCACACATCGTTGAGCCACTGCTCTGGCGAGCTCCACTCTCCGCCGGAGAAACGACGCTTGCGGATGCCATTCGGGAAAAAATCGCCGTAACACGCGCCCATCTGCTGGATTTCATCAAACTGGATGAAGCACCGCCGCATCATGCTCTGACGCTGACTCAGTGGCAACGACCTGCCGAGCTGCGGTCACTGCTGGCAACCTATTCCGACCATATTTATCGTAACCAACCGACGCTGGCGCGGGAAAATAAACCGCTGCTTTCCCTCTGGGCACAATGGTATATCGGGCTGATGGTGCCGCCTGTCATGCTGGCCCTGTTGACCCAGGAAACGATGCTCGATCTCTCGTCGGAACATTTCCACGTCGAATTCCATGAGACCGGACGCGCCGCCTGTTTCTGGATTGATGTACACGAAGATCCGAGCGCGAGTCACCTGTCAGCGCAGGCGCGTATGGAACGACTGATTACAAGAGCGCTGGTTCCGGTCATTGATGCGCTGGAAGCGACGGGGGAGATCAACGGCAAACTGATCTGGAGTAATACCGGGTATCTTATCCACTGGTATTTAACGGAGATGAAGCCGCTGCTCGGCGACGAGAAAGTGGATGCGCTGCGTCAGAGCTGTTTCTTTGCCAGACAGCTGTCGGATGGGCGGGATAACCCTCTTTACCGCACCGTGGTTCCGCGTGAGGGACTTCTGGTGCGTCGTACCTGCTGTCAGCGCTACCGTCTGCCGGATGTCCAGCAGTGCGGCGATTGCACGCTTAAGTAGTCTGGCCCTGCCTGAAACTCGCAGAGAGAGGGAGCAAACACTAAAAACGGCAACCTGCGTTGCCGTTTTGCTTTTATCTAGGCTACCTGCTGATTTTCCTCTTCCCCATTACGCTGTGCTTCTTCCGCTTCCTGCTGAAGCAACTGTTTCTCGTACACCTTGAAGAACGGGAAATAGATAATGGCGGAAACGCAGGCCAAAACCAGCACCAGAATGGCTGCACGGAAATCCCAGCCCAGCGCCCAGGCGGCACCAACCGGAGCCGGTGCCGTCCACGGCACAACGGAAATCACGCGGCCAATCAGATCAAACTTCATCGCTGCCCATGCCAGCACGGCATTGACCATCGGCGCCAGCAGGAAAGGAATAAAGAACACCGGGTTCATCACAATCGGCGTACCAAAAATCACCGGTTCATTGATATTGAAAATGCTTGGCACCACGCTCAGGCGTCCAATGGAGCGCAGGTGCGCGGAGCGGCTACGCAGGTAACAGAACACCAGCCCCATCGTCGCTCCTGACCCACCGATCACAATAAAGAACGTCCAGAAGGCTTCCATAAAGATGTGTGGTAAAGGCAGGCTCGCCGCCAGCGCGGTCTGGTTCGCCCCCAGGTTCGTCAGCCAGAACATTTGCAGCATACCCGATACAATCGCTGCGCCGTGGATCCCGGCAAACCACAGCAGGTGGCCAATCAGCACCGCCAGCAGGATCGCTGGCAGCGAGTCTGCCGCAGAGACCAGCGGTTTGAATATCGACATGATGGCCTGTGGGATCAGCATACCGAACTGCGACTGGATCAACAGACTCAGCGGATAGAGCGTCAGCACCACCACCAGCACCGGGATCAGCAGGTCAAATGAGTTTTTGATCATAGGCGGAACCTGGTCTGGCAGGCGGATCCCGATATTGTGTGCTTTCAGGAAACGCATCATCTCAACGCAGTAAATCGCCACCAGGATCGCGGTGAAAATCCCGGTGCCTCCAAGGCTATCAACCGGTAAGGCGCCTTTGGTTTTAGGGGCGGCGACCAGCAGGAACGCCATCAGCGACAGCATCGCACACATGAACGGATCCAGCTGATGGGTTTTAACGTAATGTTTGCCCAGGTTGTAGGCGATAGCCGCACAGATATAGAGGGACATCACCCCCATCGTCATATCAAACGGCGTCAGAATTTGACCTTCAAACTGCTTCGCCATATCCAGCCAGGCGCGAGCAAAGCCCCAGGTGGTATCTGGCGAAAAAGGGGGGTAAGCGAACACTAATAAAAACGACCCGACAATCATAAACGGCATTGCCGAGATGAACCCGTCACGAATCGCCATAACGTGACGCTGGGAAGAGATGCGCCCGGCAATAGGGCTGACATAGTTTTCAACGAAGCGGAAAATCAGATTAAATGCAGCATGGTTGGCAGACATAGCAGATCTCCTGTCAGACGTTCGTTTCGGACGTTCTCACGTCACACGTTGTTCCATACATCAGCGTCACAACCTTGCCGGATCGTGTACCTGCGGTACTGCTCAAACGGAATGGTTTCATAATTAGCTCTTATTATTAGATACAGGGGAAGTTACACACTCAGTATTAATCTCTGCATCACGCTCTGCAACCGGTTACTGTAACCGGTTTCTGTGAATGTGAAGGCGATCCAGAAATCGCTCCTGACGGATATTTGTTACTTAAGGGATATTTACAGCGACTAAATTCTTATGACAGATTACGGAAGATATTTGTCAGGAGGAATCAATGAGTTTGCAGTCTGTACAGCAGTTTTTCGCCGAACACGCTCCGGATATAGAAATCATCGAGCTTAACCAAAGCACAGCGACTGTTGCCCTTGCTGCTGCCGCGCACAACGTTGAACCCGGCCAAATTGCCAAAACGCTGTCACTGAAAATTAAAAATGATGTGATTCTGGTGGTTGCAAAAGGCGATGCGCGTCTGGATAACAAAAAGCTCAAAGAGACATTCGGCGCAAAAGCCCGCATGCTCAGCTGCGATGAGGTAGTAACCCTGACGGGTCATCCTGTTGGCGGCGTCTGCCCTTTTGGACTGGAAAATCCGCTATCTGTTTACTGTGACATCACTTTAAAACAGTACGCCGAAGTGTTACCCGCAGCGGGCGCCATCCACAGTGCGGTGCGTATATCGCCCGACAGAATGGCGGAACTGACCGCAGCAAAATGGGTTGATGTCTGTATTTGAACGTTGCGCCAGAAAAATTCTGGCGCATCACTTAACACTACGAGAAAGAAGGAACGGTGAGAGCGGAACGGCGAATTTCCCTGACCGGGAGATGCGCCAGGATATCTGCCGCATCCAGTAATCCCACATCAGAATTGACACCCAATTTTACCATTGCGTTAAACTTATGCGCCCGGATGGTTTTGATATTGCGTTCAAGCTGTGCCGCAATTTCAGGGATCGAAAAACCCGATGACATATATCGCAGAATCGCCCTTTCAGTTGGGCTTAGCATACGATGCTGGCTCACACTCCAGTGATTGTACACGTTGTCATTCACGTGATGCGTTTCGCTGAGTAATGTCTCCAGCCCCTCCATTAACTGCTTCAGCGGAACCGATTTACTGATAATTCCATGTAAGCGAGAAGGCGAAAGATGGCTGACCAGTCTCGCCTCCATTTCATCAGAGGCCAGCACAATACGCTTGACGTCGCTGTGGGTGAAGGTGAGATCCCGCAAACAGGCCAGACAGTTTCGCCGCTCCTCACGCTCATCGGACAATGAATAAATTACGGCAAAGAATGAGATTTCCGAGAGCGCCGCTTTGAAGTTGTCAAATCTGGCAAACAGGTGCACCTGGTAATGGCTCAGGGCGGGCATCGCAAAAAGATGCTTCAGCCCCATAGCGCTCATTGAGCAGCTTTCGATGACGGCGATATGTTTTGTTGCAGTGGTCTTTTCCATTCCTCAAACTCTCCATAAGCCGACATTAAACTGAGTTCTCGCATTCCCTGGGTACTGCTTATCCACGCGTACATATCGGCATTACTGCGAAGTGATAAGCGACGCATTGCACTGTTTTTCTGTGCACTGATCGTTTTATTACTTTTATTAAGTAGCGTGGCTATTTGGTTGATTCCCCAACCTTTACCTAACAAACGCAACACCTTGCGTTCAGAGTGGGTAAGCGCAATCATTTGCTCACTCTCCTCTTCAATATCAGGATTTTCCGGTATCAATAACGTCTGGCTTATTCGCTCGGCGCGTTCACTCCCCGCGCGAATAGCGTTAATTACGCCTTCAATGGGTTCCATATCCGAAAGCAGCGTGCTTTCCGGACGCATAAGAAGCTCTACTGCAAGTGGATAAAGGGGGCGCGAAACGAGGAATATCCAGTGAATATCCCGGTACTGATTCATTAACCCATAATATTGCTCAAGCGTGCCGCGTGGATTACGATACTCACCCGAAATATCGGCAATAACGACCCCAGCGCGACGCAATTGTAATAACGTCAACTCCTGCATCGAACGGCAGTACGTTATCTCAAAATCGGGAAAATGACGCGACATGACGCCACCTAACCCATTTTGCATAACCGGTACTCTGCTGATCACCACTCCGTGTTTACCATTCAATGGCAACATAGACCCTCCCTGTCATGAATTCTTTATTTAAGAACGAACTAACCCTGCAAGGTTAAACACGTTTGCATTCCGAAGTACAAACGGGTTAATACTCGCAAAATAGAACAAATATCACATGGGTTAAGAAACGCCCAATACAGGCCTAATATCGCATAAAGACCATTTAAATTTAATTCAAATTGCGTGAAAAGATCGAAAATATGAAATTAGAAATACTTAATATATTGTTTTTATAAATCCTAATTTCACATTCATTAAATAAATAACAATGCTGTCTTTCCTCCGCCCCCATCGCGCCACTGATCGCACAAATGTTGATCTGGCCCAGCGCAAAGGGCCCTGCACTTTGTGTTAAAAGTAAGCAATCTCTCTTCTCTTCAGGGCGTTTCATGCAGGCAGATCGGTCTACGCAACGTGCCACCACGCGGCTATGTATTCAGTGCGGGCTTTTTCTCTTACAGCACGGCGCAGAAAGCGCCCTCGTCGAAGAACTCTCCACACGCCTTGGGCTGGCGCTGGGGATGGACAGCGTTGAGAGTTCCATCTCGTCAAATGCCATTGTGCTGACCACCATTAAAGACGGACAGTGCCTGACCTCCACCCGTAAAAATCATGACCGCGGCATTAACATGCACGTCGTGACGGAAGTGCAGCACATCGTGATCCTTGCTGAACACAAGCTGCTCGATCTCCGGGAGATAGAAAAACGTTTCAATCAAATCAAACCCCTCCGGTATCCGCGCTGGCTGGTTGTGCTGATGGTGGGACTGTCCTGCGCCTGCTTCTGCAAGCTCAACGCGGGCGGCTGGGACGGCGCTGTCGTGACCTTCTTTGCCAGCAGCATCGCAATGTATGTCCGCCAGCTGTTGACGCACAGACAGCTACATCCGCAAATTAACTTCTGCATCACGGCATTTGTGGCGACAACCGTATCCGGCCTGCTTTTGCGCCAGCCCTACTTCGCCAGCACGCCTACTGTTGCGATGGCCGCCAGCGTATTGCTGCTGGTGCCAGGTTTTCCCTTAATTAATGCCGTCGCTGATATGTTCAAAGGCCATATCAACACCGGTCTGGCACGCTGGGCGATAGCCAGCCTGCTGACGCTGGCGACCTGTATCGGGGTGGTAATGGCCATGACACTCTGGGGGTTACGCGGATGGGCGTGATGGATTTTATGCTCGCACTGGCACAGGACATGCTCTTGTCTGCCCTTCCCGCCGTTGGTTTTGCGATGGTGTTTAACGTCCCACAGCGTGCATTACCCTGGTGTGCGCTGCTGGGTGCCATTGGCCACGGCTCTCGTATGATCATGATGACAGCGGGCTTTAATATTGAATGGTCGACGTTTATCGCCTCCATGCTGGTTGGCAGCATCGGTATTCAGTGGTCCCGCTGGTATCTGGCGCACCCGAAGGTATTCACCGTGGCGGCAGTGATTCCTATGTTCCCGGGCATTTCAGCCTATACGGCGATGATCTCCGCCGTCAAAATCAGCCATTTTGGCTACAGCGAACCCCAGATGATCCTGCTCCTGAGCAACTTCCTTAAAGCCTCGTCGATCGTGGGTGCGCTCTCCATCGGCCTGTCGATCCCCGGCTTATGGCTTTACCGCAAACGTCCACGCGTATAATAAAATCGCTTGCAATTGTATCGTGAACTATCTATATTCATTTCATGGACGCAAAAACGAACGACACCACCAACGCGCTTCTGCTGGATAACCAGCTCTGTTTTGCCCTCTATTCGGCAAATCTGGCGCTTAACAAGCTGTACCGGCAACTGCTGGCGCCGCTTAACCTGACCTACCCGCAATACCTGGTGATGCTGGTGCTCTGGGAACAGGATGATATTACGGTGTCAGACATTGGCGAGCGGCTATTCCTGGATTCCGCCACGCTGACTCCCCTGCTGAAACGCCTGGAAAGCGCAGGATTGATCCTCCGCCAGCGTTCCCGTCAGGATGAGCGTCAGGTCGCCGTCACCCTGAGCGACGCGGGTCGGGCGCTGCAACAGCAGGCTGTGACGATACCCCACGCCGTGGGCTGTGCAGCGCAGTGTGATACCGACACCATGCTGGCGCTCAAGCAACAGCTCGAAAGTTTGCGCCAACAGCTGCATCGCGCGTAAGGCTGTACTTTACGCGTCTAATTTTAACCTAAAACATCGCGCGCTATTTAATAGCGCACATAAACGTAAGATGAGGAACCTGCCATGTCTTTAGAAAAAGTTGTCTACACTGCCAAAGCCAAAGCAACCGGAGGCCGTGATGGCCGCGCCACGTCTTCCGATGGCGTTCTGGATGTCAAACTGGGTGTGCCAAAAGAGATGGGCGGCATGGGGGGTGAAGTAACCAACCCTGAACAGCTGTTCGCTGCGGGCTACTCCGCCTGCTTCCTGGGCGCAATGAAGTTCGTTGCGGCACGCGATAAATTCGCTCTGCCAAAAGACGCCTTTATTGAAGGCGAAGTAGGGATCGGCCCGCTGCCAACCGGTTTTGGTATCGAAGCGAAGCTGAACATCCACGTTGAAGGGATGGACGCAGCGGAAGCCAAAAAACTGGTGGATGCGGCGCACATCGTCTGTCCGTACTCTAACGCGACGCGCGGCAATATCGACGTGACGCTGAACATCATCGCGTAACCAGCCCCTGTGATTTTAGCCCCGGTAAGCGTAACGCCACCGGGGAAATCCTCTCCTTTCCTCCCCTCTCTCTGTGCTACCATAACCCTCAATCACGCCCGTAGTAATCAGTTGAGAAAGTGTTATGTCCTCCAGAATTCTGACCACCAGCATTGCTGGCATTGATGCCTTTATGCGCGATCCTCGCGGTGTGTTGACGCACGCCGAAGGCGGCACGCTCGCGGTATTTGCCGACAACGCCCCGGCGTTTTATGCGGTCACGCCGGAGCGTCTGGCGCAGCTTCTGGAAATTGAAGAGAAGCTGTCGCGCCCGGCGAGCGATGTCATGCTGGATAATCAGTTTTTTGACGAACCCGCCAGCGCCCCGGTGGCCGTTCCAATGGGGAAATTTCCCATGTACGCCGGTTGGCAGCCGGACGCCGATTTTCAGCGGCAGGCGGCCTTATGGGGAATAGCCCTCTCGCAGCCCGCAACACCGGAAGAGCTGGCAGCCTTTACCGCATACTGGCAAGCTGAAGGAAAAGTCTTCCACCATGTTCAGTGGCAGCAAAAATTCGCGCGCAGTCTGCAAATCAACCGCGCCAGCAACAACGGCCAGCCAAAACGTGATATCAATGCTTTTTCAGAACCGGACAAAAAAATCCCTGATGGATTCCGAGGTGCGAAATGAAAAACGTCGGCGACCTGATGAAACGTTTGCAGAAGATGATGCCTGCCAACGTGAAGCCCGCCTTCACCACCGGTGAAGAGCTGCTGGCATGGCAAAAAGAGCAGGGTAAAATTCGCGCGGCAGCCCTCGCCCGCGAAAACCGCGCGATGAAAATGCAGCGCACCTTTAACCGCTCGGGCATTCGCCCTCTGCACCAGAACTGCTCCTTCGAGAATTATAAGGTCGAGTCTCAGGGGCAGATGAACGCCCTTAACCAGGCGCGCCAGTACGTGGATGAATTTGACGGCAACATCGCCAGCTTCATCTTTAGCGGAAAACCCGGCACCGGGAAAAATCACCTCGCCGCCGCTATCTGCAACGAGCTGCTGCTGCGCGGGAAGTCAGTGCTGATTATCACCGTGGCCGATATTATGTCCGCCATGAAAGACACCTTTAGTAATCGCGAAACCAGCGAAGAACAGTTGCTGAATGATTTAAGTAACGTGGATTTGCTGGTCATCGACGAGATCGGTGTCCAGACGGAGTCCCGCTACGAAAAAGTGATCATCAACCAGATTGTCGATCGCCGTTCGTCGTCAAAACGCCCAACCGGTATGTTGACGAACCACAATATCGACGAGATGACCCGACTTCTTGGCGAGCGGGTGATGGATCGCATGAAGCTGGGTAACAGCCTGTACGTCATCTTCGACTGGGACAGCTACCGCAGCCGCGTCACCGGCAAAGAGTATTAAGATATTTCCAGGGAGCGCCGGAAGAGCAGAGGTATATACTGAACCCACTTCTGGCCCAAAACGGACCTTGTTGAGTAAATCATTATGAAAAAACAATTTCTTATCAGCATCCTTACTGGCGCCCTGCTGGTGACTGGCGCAACGCAGGCCGCATCATGGCAGGAGTCGCTCTCCAGCGCAGCAAGTGAGTTAACCAAAGAGAGCGGCACGTCCCAGGGCGGGCTGTCAGCCTCGTCCCTCACCGGCCTGCTGGGCAACAGCTCCCAAAGCCTGAGTGCCGGAACGATGAACAACGCCGCGGGTATTCTGGAATACTGCGCGAAGCAGAAACTGGCTTCCGTCACCGATACCGAAAACATCAAAAACCAGGTGTTGGGTAAACTGGGTCTGGACACCCAGGAGCAGAAAGCGGACACCAACTATATGGACGGTATTCAGGGCCTGCTGAACGCGCAAAATGGTCAGCAGCTGAACCTCAGCACCCTTGGAAATTCATCTCTGGCGAAACAGGTGAAAACGAAAGCCTGCGATCTGGTGCTGAAACAAGGCGTTAATTTCCTCTCCTGATCGCCTCCCATTTTCTGCCACAACACGCCGGGTTTATTACGTTAGTCTTACACCGCGGCGTGAAGTGCGTTTTTTTACCCCCTGCCACCACCTCAGCCTCCGTGTGCCACGATGCGACTGTATTCAAAAATCCGATTTTATAAACCAAATCCTAACAACAGCACACTTTCGTGACACTAAAATTGCAGCTAAGCGACATCGCAATTACATTGTATTACCCAAAAAATAAGCAATTAGCCGGCTAAGCGTCCGGCATGATGAGGATCTGCTGTTGTCAGAGTTAATGTCCCTTGTCCTTTTCCTGGCTTCCATCGGCGTTTATGCCTGGAAAGCCGGTCGTCACACCTGGTGGTTTGTGGCCACCCTGGTGGTGCTCGGTATTTTTATTGTTTTAAACATTACGTTATATGCCAGCGATTACTTTACCGGCGACGGTATTAACGACGCGGTGCTCTACACATTGACCAACAGTCTGACCGGCGCAGGTGTGGGTAAGTACATCCTTCCGGGTCTGGGGCTGGTGGTCGCCCTGGTGGGCATCTTCGCCGCGCTGGCCTGGGTTCTGCGCCGTCGCCGTCACCGTCCGCATCATCATGGCTACAGCCTGCTGGCGCTGTGCCTGGCGCTGGCCTCCGTGGATGCCAGCCCGGCATTCCATCAAATTACCGAGCTGGTAAAATCCCAGTCGCGCGATGGCGATCCGGACTTTGCGGCCTATTACAAAGAACCCTCGAAGAAAATCGACAACCCTAAACTCAACCTGGTCTATATCTACGGCGAAAGTCTGGAACGCACCTGGTTTGACAACGATGCTTTCCCGAACCTGACGCCAGAGCTTGGCGCGCTGAAAAACCAGGGCCTCGACTTCAGCCACACCATGCAGTTGCCTGGCACGGATTACACCATCGCAGGGATGGTGGCCTCCCAGTGCGGCATTCCCCTGTTCGCCCCGTTTGAAGGCAACGCCTCTGCCTCGATGTCGAGCTTCTTCCCGCAGAACATTTGCCTCGGCGATATCCTGAAAAACTCGGGCTATGAAAACTACTTTATGCAGGGCGCTAACCTGCGCTTTGCCGGGAAAGATGTGTTCCTGAGATCCCACGGTTTCGATCACTTATATGGTTCCGAAGAGCTGAAAACCACGGTCGCCGATCCGGCCTACCGCAACGACTGGGGCTTTTACGACGATACCGTTCTGGATGAAACCTGGAAGAAATTCGAGGAGCTTTCCCGCGCCGGTAAACGCTTCTCGCTGTTTGCGTTGACCGTCGACACGCATCATCCGGATGGTTTCGTCTCACGCACCTGTAAACGTCAGGGCTACGACATTGACGGTAAAAACAACAAGTCGTTCAGCGCTGTGACCTGTAGCCAGGAACATATCGCGGCGTTAATCGAGAAAATCAAAGCGTCGCCGTATTTCAAAAATACGGTCATCGTCGTTTCATCTGACCATCTGGCGATGAAAAACAGCGCCTGGGATGAGCTGAATAAGCTGGATCGCAGCAACCTGTTCTTTGTGCTGCGCGGCGATAAACCGCAGCAGGAGATCATTGCCGCTAAACGTAACTCGATGGATAACGGCGCTACCGTGCTGGATATTCTGGGTGGCGATAACTTCATTGGCCTGGGCCGCAGTACGTTGTCGGGCCAGTCCCTGTCGGAAATCTTCCTCAACATGAAGGAAAAAATCCTCGCCTGGAAGCCGGATATCATTCGCCTGTGGAACTTCCCGAAAGAGATAAACGACTTCACCATCGATCAGGATAAAAAAATGATCGCGTTCTCCGGCAGCCATTTCCGCCTGCCTCTGCTGCTGCGCGTGTCGGATAACCGCGTCGAGCCGCTGCCGGAAAGCGAATACTCCGCGCCACTGCGCTTCCAGCTGGCGGAATTCGCCCCGCGCGATAATTTCGTCTGGGTCGATAAATGCTACAAAATGGGCCAGCTCTGGTCACAAGAGCTGTCACTGTCCACCGGCTGGTGCGTCTCACAGGGGCAACTCGGTGGCGAGCAGACCGTGCAACACGTTGATAAACCACAGTGGCAGGGGAAAACCGCGTTTAAAGATACGGTCATTGATACCGCACGCTATCAGCGCAACGTTGACCTGCTGAAAATCGTCGACAACGACATTCGTTATAAAGCTGACAGCTTTATCTTTAACGTTGCCGGCGCGCCTGAAGAGGTGAAGCAGTTCAGCGGTATTTCACGTCCCGAATCCTGGGGGCGCTGGTCTAACGCGCAGTTAGGTGATGAGGTGAAAATTGAGTATACCCATCCGCTGCCGGAGAAATTCGATCTGGTGATCACCGCCAGGGCATTTGGTCCCAACGCAAACCGTCCTGTGCCGGTGCGCGTCGGCGATAAAGAACAGATGCTGACGCTGAGCAATGATGTCACCACCAGCACGCTGCATTTCGATAACCCCACGCGCAGCAATACGCTGGTCATTGTGCCGCCCGAGCCGCAGTCCACTAACGAAGGGAATATTCTCGGTCACGCTCCGCGCAAGCTGGGGATCGGCATGGTGGAGATTAAAATTGTGAGCAGCGCTGGCTGATGACGGCGTTCACACTCCGCCCGACGCGCATCGACGACGTCGCTGCCCTGCCCGCCATTGAACGCGCGGCGGGGCAGCGATTTCGCGACGTTCCTGAGCTGGCCTGGCTGGCAGACAGCGAGGTTATTTCCGTTGAAGATCACCTCGGTTACGCCGGACGCGGATTAAGCTGGCTGGCGCTGGCTGACGACAGGCCCGTGGGCTTTATTCTCGCCGAAGCCCAGCCATCTTCGCTGTTTATTGTGGAACTTTCGGTTCATCTGGACTGGCAGGGACGAGGTCTCGGACGCCGGTTGATTAACCGTGTCGCAGAGCATGCCCGCACGCTGGGGCTAACCTCGCTGACGTTAACGACGTTTCGTGATGTCCCGTGGAATGCGCCCTACTACAGACGATTAGGGTTTGAAATGATGACGACGCTGACGCCGGAAATGCGCCAGAAACGTGAAGAAGAGACGGCGCACGGTTTAGCGTATGGTTCCCGCTGCGCCATGCGCCTGCCTCTGTAAAATCGCCCGGTGGCGCTGCGCTTACCGGGCCTACAAAACCCAATTCCGCAGGCCAGGCCAGACGCAGCCACCCGGCAAATTGCACAATCCGTAGGCCGGGTAAGGCGCAGCCGCCACCCGGCAAAACGCACAACGTCAGAACGTTTCCCAGTTATCGCCCGCATCTGCGGTCGCCGGTTTACGCGCCACTACCGGTGCGGCAACGCTTTTCGCGGAGGCGAACTCGCGCGCCTTCATCTGTTCCTGCTGAATACGGAACACCGCAACGGCCTGCGTCAGACGGCTCGCCTGCTCTTCCAGTGCCGCCGCCGCCGCCGCAGACTCTTCCACCAGCGAGGCGTTCTGCTGGGTCACGCGATCCATCTCAGCCACCGCCAGCCCCACCTGGTCGATACCGCGGCTCTGCTCATCAGACGCAGACGCGATTTCGCCCATGATGTCCGTCACGCGCGTTACCGCATTCACGATCTCACCCATGGTTTCACCGGCGCTTTCTACCAGCGTTGAACCCAATTCCACGCGCCCCACGGAGTCTTCAATCAGGCTCTTGATCTCGCGAGCCGCCTGGGCGCTGCGCTGTGCCAGGTTTCGTACTTCACCTGCAACCACCGCAAAGCCGCGGCCCTGCTCGCCCGCACGTGCCGCTTCTACCGCCGCGTTCAGCGCCAGAATATTGGTCTGGAAAGCAATCCCGTCGATCACGCTGATAATATCGGCGATTTTCTGCGAACTGCCGGCGATGTCGCGCATGGTCTGCACCACATTATCCACCACTTTCCCGCCTTTCTGCGCGGTTTCAGACGCGCTCAGGGCCAGGTTGCTCGCCTGACGGGCATTCTCGGCGTTCTGCTTCACGGTGGCGGTCAGCTGTTCCATGCTGGCGGCGGTCTCTTCCAGAGAGGCAGCCTGCTGCTCGGTACGGGATGAGAGATCGTTATTGCCCATCGAGATTTCGCTCGCACCGCTGTAAATGGCGTTTGCGCCGTTACGCACGTCACCCACGGTACGCACCAGCTCGCCCTGCATATGGCGCAGGGAGTCAGCCAGTTCACCCATCTCGTTGGAGCCTTCCACGTCGATGCGCTTCACCAGGTCGCCGCTGGCGATATGACGAATGCTGTCAATCAGACTGTTCAGCGGGGAAATCAGTGCCTGACGAATACCCAGCCAGACGGCAACAATCACCACCAGCACCGCAGCCAGCACGCTAATCAGCACCCAGATAGCCTGGCGGTAAGAGCTGTTGCTGTCTTCAACCGCGGTCTGATAGAGCGCGTCGTTTTGTTGCAGATAGCTGACGTACTGCTTCTCAAAGCCATCCTGATAGCTCTGGGTCGGCTGGTCGAAGAACTCGTTGATCTTGCCCGCCCCCAGCAGCTGGATCAGCTCGGCCAGCGCGCCGTGGTAGATATCGTAATTACGTTTGATTTCCAGTGCCGCAGCGTCGCTCTGACGCGGGTCACGCGGAAGTGCTTCGTAATCCGCCCAGTTTTTTTCCGCCTGTTTCAGAGACGCAGAGGCAATCTGCATTAGCTCGGCGACGGTTGAGCCGCTGCCGATATTGTTCTGATCCATCATGTAGCGGATACCCGCGCGGTTCAGGGTGTTACGGGTTTGCAGCAGCGCCACCCAGCTACCGTTCAGGGTGGATTGTTGCTGGCGAATGGTTTGCAGAATGGTGAAATTCTCTTTGTCATGCTTCAGGGCATTGAAGAAAAGACCACCGGATGTGAGTTGTAAAAGGCCAAATATCGCTAAAACCAGCAGTAAGCTGGTGACAATCTTGATACGATTTAACATGTTTTCTCTTTCCTCAGACAGATACAGAATTTTCGGCCTGGAAAGGGAAAACTTTACGAAAATCATCCTGGATTTTAGGGTTTTTACTCTTCGTCCCGCGCGGCAATATGTCGGTTTCCGAGTTCAATAAACTCTTCCAGCAGCGCCGTGAGCTGCTTCATCTTCTCCGGGGTATATTCCGCCTCAATCTGCTGGTACGCCTCTTCCACCTGAGCCTGAGCACGATGGTACAGCGCGTTGCCTTCTTTCGTCAGCGATACGTACAGCTTGCGCTGGTCATTCACCGGCTTTAAGCGCAGCACCAGACCGTCGCGCTCCATCCGCGTCAGAATGCCGGTCAGGCTTGGGCGCAAAATGCAGGTGCGGAACGCCAGATCATGAAAATCCATGGAGGGATGCTCGGCCAGTACGCGGACGATACGCCACTGCTGCTCGGTCAGATTATGCCGTTTCACTATCGGGCGGAAGTAGCCCATCGCCGCTTCACGCGCCTGCAACAGCGCGATGGTTAATGAATCATGCATCACCTTCCCCTTACATCATTAACAAGTAAACAATTTAAAACAGATGCTTTTATAGACAATACGTTGTAACCCAAAAAGTCTAACAGAAACAACGTCATTTTTTTAGTGCATTGATTTAAATGATAATTAACCCATTGGTGTAAATTTATTGTTATTCATATCACAAATTATTCACTTCTGATTGCGAAACGAACAGCAAAAGCATAAAACCAGATCATTAACATATTAATGAAATCAAAACCGGACAGCCGGTTTGAGGAGTATGGGAATGAAAGGTACTGTTTTTGCCGTAGCGCTAAACCACCAAAGCCAGCGTGCGGCCTGGGCTGAGGCGTTTGAAAAAGCCCCCTATAACGCGCCGCCAAAAACGGCGGTGTGGTTTATCAAGCCACATAACACCGTTATTCGCGCAGGCGAGCCGATTCCCTTCCCGCAGGGAGAAACCGTGTTAAGCGGCGCAACGGTGGCGCTGGTGGTGGGCAAAACCGCCAGCAAAGTACGCGTTGAAGAGGCGGCGGCGTACATCGCCGGCTACGCGCTGGCCAACGAAATCAGCCTGCCGGAAGAGAGCTTCTACCGCCCGGCTATTAAAGCCAAATGCCGGGATGGATTTTGCCCGCTCGGCGAACCTGTCGCCGTTGATAACGTGGACAACCTGACCATCATCACCGAGATCAACGGTCGCGAAGCGGACCACTGGAACACGGCCGATCTGCACCGCAACGCCGCCAAACTGCTGAGCGCCCTGAGCGAATTTGCCACCCTGAACCCCGGCGATGCGATATTGCTCGGTACCCCGCAAAGCCGCGTCGAAATTCGCCCGGGCGATCGGGTACGCATTCTGGCAGAGGGATTTCCGCCGCTGGAAAACCCGGTGGTGGAGGAACGCGACGTTGCCATCGCTTCGCGCACGCCGCCGCACGCCACGCTGTTCGCCCTCGGCCTGAACTACGCCGATCACGCCAGCGAGCTGGACTTCAAGCCCCCCACCGAGCCGCTGGTGTTTATCAAAGCGCCAAACACCTTTAATGGCGACAACCATACCTCGGTGCGCCCAAACAACATTGAATACATGCATTACGAAGCCGAGCTGGTGGTGGTCATCGGTAAAACCACGCGTAAGGTCAGCGAAGCCGAGGCGATGGACTATGTTGCGGGCTACACGGTGTGCAACGACTACGCCATCCGCGATTATCTCGAAAACTACTATCGCCCGAACCTGCGGGTGAAAAGCCGCGACGGGCTGACCCCCATCAGCCCGAACGTAGTGCCAAAAGAAGCCATCCCTGACCCGCACAACCTTCGTCTTCGCACCTACGTCAACGGTGAACTGCGTCAGGAAGGCACCACCGCCGATCTCATTTTCAGCATCCCATTCCTGATTGCGTATCTGAGCGATTTCATGACCCTGCAACCGGGCGACATGATTGCCACCGGCACGCCGAAGGGGCTGTCCGACGTGGTGCCGGGCGATGAGGTGGTAATGGAAGTGGAAGGCGTAGGCCGCCTGGTAAACCGAATTGTCAGTGAGGATACTGCAAAATGAAAAAGATTAACCACTGGATCAACGGGAAAAACGTCGCCGGAAGTGAGTACTTCCAAACCACTAACCCGGCCTCCGGCGAGGTGCTGGCAGAAGTGGCCTCCGGCGGCGAAGCCGAAATCCATCAGGCCGTTGCCGCCGCCAAAGAGGCGTTCCCGAAATGGGCCAACCTGCCGATGAAGGAGCGTGCGCGCCTGATGCGTCGCCTGGGGGATCTGATTGACCAGAACGTGCCGGGCATTGCCGCGATGGAGACCGCCGACACCGGCCTGCCGATCCACCAGACCAAAAACGTGCTCATTCCACGCGCCTCGCACAACTTTGAGTTCTTCGCCGAGGTGTGCCAGCAGATGAACGGCAAAACCTACCCGGTCGATGACAAGATGCTCAACTACACCCTCGTGCAGCCGGTAGGCGTTTGTGCGCTGGTGTCGCCGTGGAACGTGCCGTTTATGACCGCCACCTGGAAGGTCGCGCCGTGCCTGGCGCTGGGTAACACCGCGGTGCTGAAGATGTCCGAGCTCTCCCCGCTGACCGCCGACCGTCTGGGCGAGCTGGCGCTGGAGGCGGGCATTCCGGCGGGCGTGCTGAACGTAGTGCAGGGCTATGGCGCCACGGCGGGCGACGCGCTGGTGCGTCATCATGACGTGCGCGCCGTCTCCTTCACCGGCGGCACCGCCACCGGGCGTAACATCATGAAAAACGCCGGGCTGAAGAAGTATTCCATGGAGCTGGGCGGCAAATCTCCGGTGCTGATATTTGAAGACGCGGACATTGAGCGCGCGCTGGACGCCGCCCTGTTCACCATCTTCTCCATCAACGGCGAACGCTGCACCGCCGGCTCGCGCATCTTCATCCAGCAGAGCATCTACCCGGAGTTCGTCAAACGCTTTGCCGAGCGCGCCAGCCGCCTGCGCGTGGGCGACCCGACCGATCCGAACACCCAGATTGGCGCGCTGATCAGCAAGCAGCACTGGGAGAAGGTCTCCGGCTACATCCGCCTCGGCATTGAAGAGGGGGCAACCCTGCTGGCGGGCGGCCCGGACAAACCGACCGATCTTCCTGCGCACCTGAAAGGCGGCAATTTCCTGCGCCCGACCGTGCTGGCGGATGTCGATAACCGCATGCGCGTGGCGCAGGAGGAGATCTTCGGGCCGGTGGCCTGCCTGCTGCCGTTTAAGGACGAAGCGGAAGGCCTGCGCCTGGCAAACGACGTGGAGTATGGCCTGGCGTCGTACATCTGGACGCAGGACGTCAGCAAAGTGCTGCGTCTGGCGCGCAACATCGAAGCGGGCATGGTGTTCGTTAACACCCAGAACGTGCGCGACCTGCGCCAGCCGTTTGGCGGCGTGAAGGCCTCCGGCACCGGGCGTGAGGGCGGCGAGTACAGCTTCGAGGTCTTCGCGGAGATGAAAAACGTCTGTATCTCCATGGGCGACCATCCGATTCCAAAGTGGGGGATCTGATCATGGGAAAATTAGCCTTAGCAGCAAAAATCACCCACGTGCCGTCAATGTATCTCTCTGAACTGCCGGGCAAAAACCACGGCTGCCGCCAGTCAGCCATCGACGGGCATAAAGAGATCAGCAAGCGCTGCCGCGAGCTGGGCGTCGATACCATTATCGTCTTCGACACCCACTGGCTGGTGAACAGCGCGTATCACATCAACTGTGCGGACCATTTTTCAGGCGTCTACACCAGCAACGAGCTGCCGCATTTTATTCGCGACATGACCTACGACTACGACGGCAACCCGGAACTCGGCCAGCTGATCGCCGACGAAGCGGTGAAGCTTGGCGTGCGCGCCAAGGCGCACAACATCCCGAGCCTCAAGCTGGAGTACGGCACGCTGGTGCCGATGCGCTACATGAACGCGGATAAGCACTTCAAAGTGGTCTCCATCTCGGCGTTCTGCACGGTTCACGACTTCGCCGACAGCCGCAGGCTGGGCGAGGCCATCGTCAGCGCCATCGAAAAATACGACGGCACCGTGGCGGTGCTCGCCAGCGGCTCGCTGTCGCACCGCTTTATCGACGACCAGCGCGCGGAGGAAGGGATGAACAGCTATACCCGCGAGTTTGACCGCCAGATGGATGAGCGGGTAGTGAAGCTGTGGCGCGAGGGGCAGTTCAAAGAGTTTTGCAGCATGCTGCCGGAGTACGCCGACTACTGCTACGGCGAGGGCAACATGCACGACACGGTGATGCTGCTGGGGATGCTCGGCTGGGACAACTACGACGGTAAGGTGGAGTTTCTCACCGAGCTGTTCGCCAGCTCCGGCACCGGCCAGGTCAACGCCGTTTTCCCGCTGCCCGCGTAAGGAGCCACCATGCCGCACTTTATTGCTGAATGTACCGACAACATCCGCGAGCAGGCCGACCTGCCGGGGCTGTTTGCCAAAGTGAACGAGGCGCTCGCCGCCACGGGTATTTTCCCGCTCGGCGGTATCCGCAGCCGCGCCCACTGGCTGGACACCTGGCAGATGGCCGACGGCAAGCACGATTACGCCTTTGTGCATATGACGCTCAAAATCGGCGCCGGGCGCAGTCTGGAGAGCCGGGAAGAGGTCGGTGAAATGCTGTTTGCGCTGATCAAAACGCATTTTGCAGAGCTGATGGCCGCCCGCTATCTGGCGCTGTCTTTCGAGCTCGACGAGCTGCACCCGACGCTCAATTACAAGCAGAATAACGTGCACGCGTTGTTTAAGTAGCCGTCTGCTCGCCCGGTGGCGCTTCGCTTACCGGGCCTACAACGGCTCGAACGTAGGCCGGGATCGCTACGCGCCACCCGGCAACAACAGGATATCGCCATGCTCGACAAACACACCCATACCCTGATCGCCCACCGCCTGCATCAGGCGGAACAATCCCGGGAGCAGATCCGCGCGATCTCGCTTGAGTATCCGGAGATCACCATTGAAGACGCCTACGCCGTCCAGCGCGAATGGGTGAGCCTGAAAATTGCCGAAGGCCGCGTGCTGAAAGGCCACAAGATCGGCCTCACCTCCAAAGCGATGCAGGCCAGCTCGCAGATCAGCGAGCCAGACTACGGCGCGCTGCTGGACGATATGTTCTTCCACGACGGCAGCGACATTCCCGTGGATCGCTTTATCGTCCCGCGCATCGAAGTGGAGCTGGCCTTCGTGCTGGCAAAACCGCTGCGCGGCCCGAACTGCACGATCTTCGACGTTTACAACGCCACGGATTACGTCATCCCTGCCCTGGAGCTGATCGACGCCCGCTGCCACAACGTTGACCCGGAAACCCAGCGCCCGCGCAAGGTATTCGACACTATCTCCGATAACGCCGCCAACGCGGGCGTGATCCTCGGCGGCCGCCCGATTAAACCCGACGAGCTGGATCTGCGCTGGATCTCCGCCCTGCTCTACCGCAACGGCGTGATCGAAGAGACCGGCGTGGCCGCAGGCGTCCTTAATCATCCGGCGAACGGCGTGGCGTGGCTGGCGAACAAACTCGCGCCATACGACGTGCAGCTTGAGCCAGGCCAGATCATCCTCGGCGGCTCGTTTACCCGCCCGGTGCCCGCCAGCAGAGGCGACACCTTCCACGTCGACTACGGCAACATGGGCTCCATCAGCTGCCGCTTTGTGTAAGGAGATGATCATGCAAAACGCATTCAAAGCGGCGCTGAAAGCGGGCCGACCGCAAATCGGGTTATGGCTGGGGCTAACCAGCAGCTACAGCGCTGAGCTATTGGCCGGGGCCGGTTTTGACTGGCTGCTGATCGACGGGGAGCACGCGCCAAACAGCGTGCAGACCGTTCTCACTCAGCTACAGGCCATCGCCCCTTATCCCAGCCAGCCGGTGGTGCGCCCGTCGTGGAACGATCCGGTGCAGATCAAGCAGCTGCTGGACGTGGGGGTGCAAACCCTGCTGGTGCCGATGGTGCAAAACGCCGACGAAGCGCGGCTGGCGGTCAGCGCCACCCGCTATCCGCCTGCCGGCATTCGCGGCGTCGGCAGCGCCCTGGCGCGCGCCTCGCGCTGGAACCGTATCCCGGACTATCTGCATCAGGCTAACGACGCCATGTGCGTGCTGGTGCAAATCGAAACCCTAAGAGCGTTAAAAAACCTGCCGCTGATCCTGGACGTGGACGGCGTCGACGGCGTGTTTATCGGCCCGGCGGATCTGAGTGCCGACATGGGCTTTGCCGGTAATCCGCAGCACCCGGAGGTGCAGGCCGCCATTGAGCAGGCGATCGCGCAGATACGCGCCGCCGGTAAAGCGCCCGGCATCCTGATGGCGAACGAGCAACTGGCGAAACGTTACCTTGCACTCGGCGCGCTGTTTGTCGCCGTCGGCGTCGACACCACCCTGCTCGCCCGCGGCGCGGAAGCGCTGGCGGCACGCTTTATCGAACAACCGGTTACGTCAGTTAATAACAATAAATCCGTCTACTAAACGTAAGATCTGGAGCGCAGCATGACGACCTCTACCCTGCAAGATAAGAAAGCTATAGAACATCGCGTTATCAACAAGCTGTTCCGTCGTTTGATCGTGTTTCTCTTTATCCTGTTTGTCTTTTCGTTTCTCGATCGCATCAACATCGGCTTTGCCGGGCTGACGATGGGTAAAGATCTGGGCCTCACGTCGACCATGTTTGGCCTGGCCGCGACCCTGTTTTACGTCACCTACGTGCTGTGCGGGATCCCCAGCAACATCATGCTGGCGAAAATCGGCGCGCGGCGCTGGATCGCCGGGATCATGGTGGTGTGGGGCATCGCCTCTACCTGCACCATGTTCGCCACCAGCCCGGAAACGCTCTACGTCCTGCGCATGCTGGTGGGCATTGCCGAAGCCGGTTTCCTGCCGGGGATCCTGGTCTATCTCACCTGGTGGTTCCCGGCGTATCACCGCGCCCGCGCCAACGCGTTGTTTATGATCGCCATGCCGGTGACCATGATGCTCGGCTCGATCCTCTCCGGGTACATTCTGGCGATGGACGGGCTGTGGAACCTGAAGGGCTGGCAGTGGCTGTTCCTGTTGGAGGGGCTGCCGTCGGTGGTGCTCGGCGTGGTGACCTGGTTCTACCTTAACGACACCCCGGATCAGGCCACCTGGCTGGATGATGATGAAAAGCAGGCACTCAAAACGATGATCGCCCGCGAGCAGGAACTGGCCATTGCGCACGTCGCCACGCCGCGATCGACGCTGCGCGAGGTGCTGACGCCCGCCGTACTGCTCTACACGCTGGCCTACTTCTGCCTGACGAATACGCTGAGCGCGATCAACATCTGGACGCCGCAGATCCTGCAAAGCTTCAACACCGGCAGCAGCAATATCGTGATTGGCCTGCTGGCGGCGATCCCGCAGTTTTGCACCATCCTCGGGATGATCTGGTGGAGCCGCCGCTCCGACAGGCTGAAAGAGCGAAAAAAGCACACCATCCTGCCGTATCTGTTTGCGGCGGCGGGATGGATGCTGGCCTCGGCGACCGATCACAGCCTGATCCAGCTGCTTGGCATCATCATGGCCTCAACCGGATCGTTTACCGCCATGGCGATATTCTGGACCACGCCGGACCAGGTGATTAGCCTGCAATCCCGCGCGGTGGCGCTGGCGGTGATCAACGCCATCGGCAACGTCGGGTCTGCCGTCAGCCCATTGCTGATTGGTATTCTGCGCGACGCGACCGGCAGCTTCAGCTCGGGGCTGTGGTTCGTGGCGGGTCTGCTGGTAGTGGGCGCGCTGGTGCTGACGCGCATTCCGATGACGCAGCGGGTTCAAAAGAGGAACGATCATGTGCCAGAGCCCTATCGCCAACATTGATATCAGCAAGGAGTACGACGAAAGTCTGGGCACCGACGATGTGCACTACCAGTCGTTCGCCCGCATGGCGGCCTTTTTTGGCCGCGACATGCAGGCGCACCGCCACGACCAGTATTTTCAGATGCATTTTCTCGACACCGGGCAGATTGAGCTGCAGCTCGACGACCACCGCTACTCGGTGCAGGCGCCGCTGTTCGTTCTGACGCCGCCGTCGGTGCCGCACGCGTTTATCACTGAATCCGACAGCGACGGCCACGTGCTGACGGTGCGCGAGGATCTTATCTGGCCGTTGTTAGAAGTGCTCTACCCCGGCACGCGGGAGGCGTTCGGCCTGCCGGGGATCTGCCTGTCGCTTGCCGACAGGCCTGACGAGCTGGCGGCGCTGAAGCATTACTGGCAGCTCATTGCCCGGGAATCCACGGAACAGCTGCCGGGCCGTGAGCATACGCTGGTCCTGCTGGCGCAGGCCGTATTTACCCTGCTGCTGCGCAACGCGAAGCTCGACGACCACGCTTCAGGCGGCATGCGCGGCGAGCTGAAGCTGTTTCAGCGCTTTAACCAGCTGACAGATGCGCATTACCACGAGCACTGGACGGTGCCGGAATACGCCAGCGAACTGCATCTTACCGAATCCCGCCTGACCGATATCTGCCGCCGCTTTGCCAACCGCTCGCCGAAACGGCTGATCTTCGACCGCCAGCTGCGGGAAGCCAGGCGCTTGCTGCTGTTTTCCGACAGCACAGTGAGCGAAATTGCCTGGCAACTGGGGTTTAAAGATCCGGCCTATTTCGCCCGTTTTTTCAACCGACTGACGGGGTGCTCACCCAGCGCATACCGGGCGCAGAAAGTACCGGTTTCCTGAACGCATCACGGTTCGTAGGGCGGGTAAGCGCAGCGCCACCCGCCGAAAAGCCGCACAGATCACAAAACAACATCCCACCCGAAAAGTACCTGCCGTTGTCCCAATCGTCCCTTCACGTTCCGCCCCTCTCACGCTTCAATTAAACAACAAAAACAAAACATAAATTTAACAACCATCTTCCGATATGAGGTCCCTATGAAGCCTGAAGATTTCCGCGCTAATGCCAAACGTCCGTTAACCGGTGAAGAGTATTTAAAAAGCCTGCAAGATGGCCGTGAGATTTATATCTACGGCGAGCGCGTTAAGGACGTTACTACCCACCCGGCATTTCGCAATGCGGCGGCGTCCATCGCCCAGATGTACGATGCCCTGCACAAGCCAGACATGCAGGATACACTCTGCTGGGGCACCGACACCGGCAGCGGCGGCTACACCCATAAATTCTTCCGCGTGGCGAAAAGCGCCGACGATCTGCGCCAGCAGCGCGACGCCATCGCCGAGTGGTCGCGCCTGAGCTACGGCTGGATGGGCCGCACGCCAGACTACAAAGCCGCGTTCGGCTGCGCACTGGGGGCTAACCCTGCCTTCTACGGTCAGTTCGAGCAGAACGCCCGCAACTGGTACACCCGTATTCAGGAAACCGGCCTGTACTTTAACCACGCCATCGTCAACCCGCCTATCGACCGCCATAAACCGGCGGACGAGGTGAAAGACGTTTACATCAAGCTGGAGAAAGAGACCGACGCCGGGATCATCGTCAGCGGCGCGAAAGTGGTGGCCACCAACTCTGCGCTGACCCACTACAACATGATTGGTTTTGGCTCTGCGCAGGTGATGGGCGAAAACCCGGACTTCGCGCTAATGTTCGTCGCGCCGATGGATGCCGAAGGGGTGAAGCTGATCTCCCGCGCCTCTTACGAGATGGTGGCAGGGGCGACCGGCTCCCCGTACGACTACCCGCTCTCCAGCCGCTTTGACGAGAACGACGCCATTCTGGTGATGGATCATGTGCTGATCCCGTGGGAAAACGTGCTGATCTACCGCGATTTCGACCGCTGCCGTCGCTGGACGATGGAAGGTGGCTTCGCCCGCATGTACCCGCTTCAGGCCTGCGTGCGTCTGGCGGTGAAGCTCGACTTCATCACCGCTCTGCTGAAGAAATCGCTGGAGTGTACCGGCACCCTCGAGTTCCGCGGCGTGCAGGCGGATCTCGGCGAAGTGGTGGCGTGGCGCAACATGTTCTGGGCGCTGAGCGACTCCATGTGCTCCGAAGCCACGCCGTGGGTAAACGGCGCGTACTTGCCTGACCACGCGGCGTTACAGACCTACCGCGTGATGGCGCCAATGGCCTACGCGAAAATCAAGAACATCATCGAACGCAACGTGACCTCCGGGCTGATCTACCTGCCGTCCAGCGCGCGGGACCTGAACAACCCGCAGATCGACCAGTATCTGGCGAAGTATGTGCGCGGCTCCAACGGGATGGATCACGTCGAACGCATCAAGATTCTGAAACTGATGTGGGATGCCATCGGCAGCGAGTTTGGCGGACGTCACGAGCTGTACGAAATCAACTACTCCGGTAGCCAGGATGAGATCCGCCTGCAATGCCTGCGTCAGGCGCAAAGCTCCGGCAACATGGACAAGATGATGGCGATGGTTGACCGCTGCATGTCCGAGTACGACCAGCACGGCTGGACCGTACCGCACCTGCACAGCAACACTGATATCAACATGCTGGATAAGCTGCTGAAATAACGCAGCGGGAGGTTTCAATGCAATCTGAAGAACGCCTGCGTTTTCGCGACGCGATGGCCAGCCTGTCGGCGGCGGTGAATGTGGTCACCACCGAGGGCGATGCGGGCCGCTGCGGCATTACCGCCACCGCCGTCTGTTCGGTCACGGATACCCCGCCCTCGGTCATGGTCTGCATCAACGCCAACAGCGCCATGAACCCGGTCTTCCAGGGCAACGGCAAACTGTGCGTCAACGTGCTGAACCACGAGCAGGAGATCATGGCCCGCCACTTTGCCGGGATGACCGGCATGGCCATGGAGGAGCGCTTTGCTCTCTCCTGCTGGCAGAAAGGATCGCTGGCGCAGCCGGTGCTGAAAGGCGCCCTGGCAAGCCTGGAAGGTGAGATAACCCAGGTGCAAACCATCGGCACCCATCTGGTCTACCTGGTGGAGATTAAGAACATCATCCTCAGCAGCGAGGGGCACGGCCTGATCTACTTCAAACGCCGTTTCCACCCGGTGATGATGGAGATGGAAGCCGCGGTTTGATCCCGTTGCACAAAAAAACGCTAAGGTTTCCGCAAAGGTGCGCCGTTAACTATCCATAAGATAAATTTTTCGGGGCGGCTGACGACGTCGTCAGCCGCCCCCTTAACGCTGGAAAGTCTTATGGCCCCTTCACCCCGAAGCCGCTCGGCTGAACGTCTGGTTGACATCATTATTGCCCTGCACCGCAACGGAAGCGTTAATCGCCGCGATCTGATGCAAAAATTTGGCATTACCGAACGTACGGTGTACCGCGATTTACAGGCCCTTTCCCCGATTATCGAACACGACGGCAAAGGACGCTATCAGCTGCTGCCCGCATATCAGCCCTGCCGCTGCACGCAATGCCCTGATGCGAACGACGAAACCCCGCAGGGCTAGATTATTCTCAGTGATCTCAATCACATATTTTCTCCCGCCGGGGGTGAGCCTTAACCACTCACCCTCGCTTTTGACCGCTCACGCATCGCTTTCAACCACTCACCCATTTACCGTGCTTTACACGCGCGAGGATCTGGCACGATCGCTCCAGCATTAATCAATACCTCCTCACAACGAACCCTGACCCTTTTTTCTTTACATAAAAAACCAGGTCTTACTATGGATACTAAAA
Source organism: Enterobacter cloacae complex sp. SYL001 (assembly GCF_049237025.1). Taxonomy (NCBI): domain Bacteria; kingdom Pseudomonadati; phylum Pseudomonadota; class Gammaproteobacteria; order Enterobacterales; family Enterobacteriaceae; genus Enterobacter; species Enterobacter cloacae complex sp. SYL001. The sequence continues at coordinate 267,694 of NZ_JBMKJI010000003.1, forward strand.
AACTACTTAAGCACGTGCCCTGGGCCATCCTCGGGATCATCGGCGCTTTCTGTCTGGCGGTTGTCGCATTACGCCGGGGCGAGCACGTCAGCGCCCTGTGGATCGTGGTCGCGTCGGTTTCCGTCTATCTTGTGGCTTATCGCTACTACAGCTTGTACATCGCGCAGAAGGTCATGAAGCTCGACCCGACGCGCGCCACCCCGGCGGTCATTAACAATGACGGCCTGAACTATGTGCCAACCAACCGTTACGTGCTGTTTGGTCACCACTTCGCCGCCATTGCAGGCGCGGGTCCGCTGGTCGGTCCGGTGCTGGCTGCGCAGATGGGCTACCTGCCGGGTACGCTCTGGCTGCTGGCGGGCGTGGTGCTGGCGGGAGCGGTGCAGGACTTTATGGTGCTGTTTATCTCCTCGCGCCGTAACGGTTCGTCGCTGGGCGAGATGATCAAAGAGGAGATGGGCCGCGTGCCGGGCACCATCGCCCTGTTCGGCTGCTTCCTGATCATGATCATCATCCTGGCAGTGCTGGCCCTGATCGTGGTGAAAGCGCTGGCCGAAAGTCCGTGGGGCGTCTTCACCGTCTGCTCTACCGTGCCGATTGCGCTGTTCATGGGCATCTACATGCGCTTCCTGCGCCCTGGCCGCGTTGGCGAGGTGTCGGTCATCGGTATCGTGCTGCTGGTCGCCTCTATCTACTTCGGCGGTGTGATTGCCCACGACCCGTACTGGGGCCCGGCGCTGACCTTTAAAGACACCACCATCACCTTCGCGCTGATCGGTTACGCGTTCATCTCAGCGCTGCTGCCGGTGTGGCTGATTCTGGCTCCGCGTGACTACCTGGCGACCTTCCTGAAAATCGGCGTGATCGTCGGGCTGGCAATCGGGATTGTGATCATCAACCCGGAGCTGAAAATGCCGGCGGTGACGCAGTACATTGACGGTACCGGTCCGCTGTGGAAAGGTGCCCTGTTCCCGTTCCTGTTTATCACCATTGCCTGCGGTGCCGTGTCTGGCTTCCACGCGCTGATCGCCTCCGGCACCACGCCGAAGCTGATGGCCAACGAAACCGACGCGCGCTTCATCGGTTACGGCGCGATGCTGATGGAATCCTTCGTGGCGATCATGGCGCTGGTAGCGGCGTCGATTATCGAGCCTGGCCTGTACTTCGCGATGAACACCCCACCAGCGGGTCTCGGCATCACCATGCCAAACCTGCATGAGATGGGCGGCGAAAATACCGCGCTGATTATGGCGCAGCTGAAAGATGCCAGCGCACACGCGGCGGCGACCGTCAGCTCTTGGGGCTTCGTGATTTCGCCTGAGCAGATTATGCAGACCGCGAAAGACATCGGCGAACCATCCGTGCTGAACCGCGCAGGTGGCGCACCGACGCTGGCGGTGGGTATCGCACACGTGTTCCACAAAGTGCTGCCGTGGGCGGACATGGGCTTCTGGTACCACTTCGGTATTCTGTTTGAAGCGCTGTTCATCCTCACCGCGCTGGATGCCGGTACGCGTGCAGGCCGCTTCATGTTGCAGGATCTGCTGGGTAACTTCGTGCCGTTCCTGAAGAAAACCGACTCTCTGGTAGCAGGTGTTCTGGGTACTGCGGGCTGCGTAGGTCTGTGGGGTTATCTGCTGTATCAGGGCGTTGTTGACCCGCTGGGCGGCGTGAAGAGCCTGTGGCCGCTGTTCGGCATCTCTAACCAGATGCTGGCGGCTGTGGCCCTGGTGCTGGGCACCGTTGTCCTGGTGAAGATGAAACGCACCAAATACATCTGGGTAACCGTGGTGCCTGCGCTGTGGCTGCTGCTCTGCACTACCTGGGCGCTGGGTCTGAAACTGTTCAGCACCAACCCGCAGCTGGAAGGCTTCTTCTTCATGGCTAACCAGTACAAAGAGAAGATTGCCGCAGGCGGCGCGGATCTGACTGCGCAGCAGATTGCCAACATGAACCATATCGTGGTGAACAACTACACCAACGCGGGTCTGAGCATTCTGTTCCTGGTGGTGGTGTACAGCATTATCTTCTACGGCATTAAAACCTGGATGAAAGTGCGTAATGCCGATGGCCGTACGGACAAAGAAACCCCGTACGTGCCGGTGCCGGAAGGCGGCGTGAAGACGTCTTCACACCATTAATAAAATGGCGGGTGGCGCTGCGCTGCCCCGCCCTACAACGTTACTGTAGGCCCGGTAAGCGTAGCGCCACCGGGCTTTTTCTTATCAGGACACGTTATGTTTGGTAACTTAGGCGAAGCAAAAAAATACCTCGGTCAGGCGGCGAAAATGCTGATTGGCATTCCGGACTATGACAACTACGTTGAGCATATGAAGACCAACCATCCGGATAAGCCGTACATGACCTACACTGAATTCTTCCGCGAGCGTCAGGAAGCGCGCTACGGCGGAAGTGGAGAAGGCGGCGTCCGCTGCTGCTAAAGGAGAAACCATGACCCCGATTGCCGTTACCCTGCTGACCGGTTTTCTCGGCGCCGGTAAAACCACCCTGCTGCGCCACATCCTGAATGAACAGCACGGCTTCAAAATCGCCGTCATTGAAAACGAATTTGGCGAAGTCTCCGTTGACGATCAGCTGATTGGCGACCGCGCCACGCAGATCAAAACCCTGACCAACGGCTGCATCTGCTGCACCCGCTCCAGTGAATTAGAAGACGCCCTGCTGGACCTGCTCGACAGCCGCGATCGCGGTGACATCGTCTTCGACCGTCTGGTGATCGAGTGCACCGGCATGGCCGACCCCGGCCCGATTATTCAGACCTTTTTCTCCCACGACATTCTGTGCCAGCGCTACCTGCTGGACGGCGTCGTCGCCCTGGTCGACGCGGTCCATGCCGACGAGCAGATGAACCAGTTCACCATCGCCCAGTCTCAGATTGGCTACGCCGACCGCATTCTGCTGACCAAAACCGACGTGGCGGGTGAAAGCGAAAAACTGCGTGAGCGCCTGACGCGCATCAACTCGCGCGCACCCATTTATACCGTGACGCACGGCGATATCGACCTGTCTCAGCTGTTCAACACCAACGGCTTTATGCTGGAGGAGAACGTCACCGCGAAACCGCGCTTCCACTTTATGGCAGACAAGCAAAACGACGTAGCGTCGATTGTGGTGGAGCTGGACTACCCGGTGGACATCAGCGAGGTCTCGCGCGTGATGGAGAACCTGCTGCTGTCGTTTGCCGACAAGCTGCTGCGCTATAAAGGAATGCTGTGGATCGACGGCGAGCCGAACCGCCTGCTGTTCCAGGGCGTGCAGCGCCTGTACAGCGCCGACTGGGATCGTCCGTGGGGCGATGAACCGCCGCACAGCGTGATGGTGTTTATTGGAATACAGCTGCCGGAAGAGGAAATTCGGGCAGCGTTTGCGGGACTGAAAAAGTAAATCGTCGCTCCCTTTTAAACAGTAAAGGGGGCGTATTTCATTAAGGCAAAATGCGGGTTTCGCCCTTTCTGTTTGCAATATTGTCTGTTAATGTTCTTATCATGAATGAAATCATGCTTTGATTAATATTGGTTACAATATTAATCAATTGGATTTATATAATTTTCATGAATTGGTAGGCGTAATATGGCAATCATTATTCCCACGGTTAGCAGCTGTAGCGAGAAAATTACGGCAGGAGAAAAAAGACTGGCAAGGCTTCTGGAGGGTGGGCTCAGCGAACAATGTACCTGCTGGTATGATACCCGAATGGGAGACAAAGACGATCATCCTGATTTTGTGATTCTGGCCCCCGATAAAGGGCTGCTGTTTATAGAAGTGAAAGACTGGTATATCACAAAAATAAAATCGGCTAATAAAACCCATATTAATTATGAAACCAAAAACGGCATAGAGCCGTTGAAGAACCCACTCGAACAAGTTCGACAATATACCTTTCATATCATCAATAGCCTGAAAAAAGATCCCCTGCTTCGCCAGAAACAGGGAGAGCATGAGGGCGGTTTTATTATGCCGTATGGATACGGTGTTTATTTGAGCAACATCACTCGGGCACAGCTGGAAAAGAGTTTTACACCTGAGGAGTTGAATGAAATATTGCCCGCCAGCCAGGTGATATGCAAAGACGAACTCAACGAGTTTATGACTCGAGAACAAATCTCTGGCCGGCTCGAATCCCTTCTCAAACATCACTTTGTTCATAACACAACACCACAGCAGCTCGACCGCATCCGGTGGCATCTTTATCCCGATGTCCGCATTAACCCATCCGTTACGCGGGTTGACCTGGATAATTTTACTTTCCACACCCCTGATGTGGTATGCATGATGGACAGGAACCAGGAACAACTCGCCAGAAGTATGGGGGCGGGACACAGGGTAATTCATGGCGTGGCTGGTTCGGGCAAAACGCTCATTTTGCACCACCGATGTATTGAGCTTGCCAACAACATTGAAAACACCAAACCGATACTGGTGATTTGCTACAACATTACGCTGGCTAAAAAACTCAAAGCGCAGCTCGAACAGCATAGCCTCAGACTTCCCGTCGAAGTTATCCATTTCCACGCCTGGTGTTATCAGCAATTAAACGCGCATCGGCGTCTTCCCCCCAGGAGCAAAAACTTTATTGAGCTGATGGAAAATGCGCTGACGGTGGCATTTGAAGAGGGAGCAATCAAACCGGAGCAGTACAGCGCCGTTTTGATAGATGAAGGACACGATTTTAAACCGGAATGGCTAAGAATCCTCGCCAAAATGCCGGACAATAAAGATAGCTCCCTGCTGTTTCTGTACGATGACGCTCAGTCAATTTATCAGAAAAAGAAAGCTCTCGATTTTACCCTGTCCAGCGTCGATATAAAGGCTCAGGGCCGTACAACTATTTTGGATACCAATTATCGCAACACCCGGCAAATACTCCATTTTGCCAGCAGCGTAGCATTTAATTATCTCAATAATCACATAGAAGCTTCTCTCAAATACCAGCAGCCTGCCGCAGGTGGCCTGTCCGGGAAGTATCCCGCGCTGGCCAGCTTTGATAATCAGGACGAGGAGATTACGCGCGTCCTCGATTGGGTCACAGAGCAGCGACAGGAAGGTGTTGCGTGGTCAGAAATCGCCATACTGTGCCCCTCAACCTACAGCATTTCAGGCATGCTCGCGCCAAGGCTTGAAGCCCGCAAGATCCCATACCAGATGATTGTCTCCAGCGATGATAAAAAGCACTGGTCCCCGCAGAATGATTACCTCTGCGTCATGCCGCTGCCCAGCAGCAAGGGGCTTGAGTTTAATTCGGTCGCCATTATGGATGCGGCAAAGGAAAGGGACAGTGAAGATCTGAGTGACGATATCAAGCGCCTTTACGTCGGCATTACCCGCGCACGACAGAATCTTCTGGTGACAATGCACGGAACCGGAAGCCTGCGAGATCATCTGGTCGAGACCTGGGAAAAGAGCGTTAAGTCGATCTAACTATTCCGCGTTGAAAAGTATCTGCACCGAACAATCCCCTCTCCCCTGTGGGGAGAGGGCCAGGGTGAGGGGTAAAGTCCAATATTATTTCAACGCCTCCGGCAGCGTCACAATCCACAGCTCGCTGTCGGACTCCGGCTTCTTCAGCGGCTTGACGCTGAGGGTAGTTTCAACCGCTTTGTCATCCAGCGTCAGCTTGCCTTCCGCGTTCACCCGATAATCCTTGAGCTTCTTGCCCTCGGCCGGGTTGTGCATCGCCACCTTCACGCCAAAGTCATTATCGTTCGCCACCGCCAGCGTTTTGTCGTCAATCAGCGCCAGCCCTTCGGCTTTTTCCTGCTGCCAGCCCAGCGCACGCAGATCGACCACCTGCGTTTTTTCCGCAAGTGAAATGCCGCGCTGCGCCAGCGTTTTCTCATCGTCAAATTCCGGGTATTCGCCCGGCTTGTCGAAGGCGGCCAGATCGCTCGCCTTGCTCAGATCCACCCTGTAGATGAGGTTACGCATTGCGTCGTTTTTATCTTCGCCCTGTTCAATCAGCAGGATAGTGTGGTTATCCAGCGCCACGATATCGCCGATTTTGGCGTCGCTGTTTTTGCTGTAGGCCGCGCTGTCGACAGGGTAGCCGTACATCGCGGTTTTTCCGGTCGCCGGATCGAAGCTGACCAGTCGAGTAAACAGCGCCTGCTTTTTGCTCTTCCCGTCGATATCCAACGTACTCTGGACAGCGGCGATAATACGTCCGTCCGGCATGCGAGTCAGGCCTTCAAATCCCCGGTTTGCCTGGCGCCATTTGATAACATTTGGCAGACCGCCCGCGATGGATTTCTCCCCTTCCGCCGCCTGTGGGCCGTGGATCGCGAGGATTTTCCCTTTACTGTCAATATTAATCAGGAACGGGCCATACTCATCGCACAGCCAGTAACCGCCCTTCCCGTCCGGCGTGATGCCTTCCGTATCCAGCCCGCGGTTATCGCCTTTCAGCACTTTTAAGGTGTCGCTTAGCGCGATTTCATTGGTGGAACCAATCACGCCACTTTGCAGCGGCAGACCGTTGATTTCGCCTTTATCGTCATGCAAAGGACGCGCGTCCACGGCCTCCGCTTTACCGTTTTGCACGCGGATCGTCATTAGCTGCGGGGCGAAATCCGGGGTAACAAAAATTTTAGCGTCATTTTTCCCCATTTTTGGCGAATCCGCGTTAGGACCGCGATCGGTCACGGTCGTAAACGTCAAGGCGTCGCCCTGCTTGCCCATAAACAGCAGGCCAGAGCCAATCCCCACAGGCAGCCCGTTCGGAAACGCGCTGGCAAACGCACCGCTGTATTTGACATGCGCGCCTTCGGGAAAACTGACGACGTAACGCTCCGCGGTTGGCTGTGCCGCCAGGCCAGAGAAAGAGAGCGCACAACCAATTAGCACAGGAATGATTTTTCTTTTCATAGTGTTAGCACCCAGTAAGTGAAGCCAACAACGTAATGAAGAAACGTGTCAGAAAAATGACATGGTGAAAGCGGTTCGGCACGACGGGGCGTATAGCCACCTCCAGAAATGTAAACCTGTGTCTTTATCTGTGACAACTGAAACACTTTTGGAAATTATTAGAAACTCAATTAATTCATCCTGAACTAATTTTTCCGACCCGTTCAGGGTACGTTTAATGAGAATCCTGAACCCTTCCTAAACGCGAATGCATTACGTATTGACTCCTTGCCGGGTCAACATTCGAACAACATTTAAAATTCAAAAATCAAACAAAATCAGCATAAAAACGTGACAAGCATCGCATTTGCAGAGATAAACAGCTCTTGTTAAGGTGCCCTCAGATTAATTTGATGACGAGGAAAAACTCATGAAAAAGCTCAACGTTCTCCTTCTTTCCGCTCTGACTGCCGTATCGGGCTCCGCACTGGCCATGGGCGGCAGCATTGAGCAGGGTAAAAACTTTACCAACCTGAATGTGGAAATGGGGAAATCAACCTCCGGTCTGTACACCGAAGGTAGCTGGCTGAAAAACACAGATGACGGCACCACAACCGGTGGCGTAGGTGCAGGCTACAACTTTGAAGTCGGCCCGGTGATGCTGAACGCAGGCGCTAAGGCCCTCTACGTTGGCCCGAAAAAAGGCGATAACGGCGTGGCGTTCCCGGTCGGCGGCGGTGTGAACGTTGCCCTGACCGACAGCATCAGGGTATTCGGTGAAGGCTACGTTGCGCCAGACGGCCTGAACAACAGCGTGAAAAACTACGTTGAAGCGAACGGTGGCGTAAGCTGGACGCCAGTGAAGCCGGTGACGCTGAAGGTGGGTTATCGTCACGTGAGCGTTGATGGTAAAGACGGTCGTCCTAACCACACGCTGATTGACGGCGCATATGTTGGCGGTGGCGTGTCCTTCTAAGCCTGTTTGCCCGTTTCGCCCGGCGGCGCTACGCTTGCACGGGCCTACAATGAAGGGTGCAATTTATGAATATTATTGCACCATGTAGGCCGGGTAAGCGCAGCGCCACCCGGCAAAAAAGGCGATGAGACTGTTAATAAAAAACCTGCCGGATGGCAGGTTTTTTTATGTCCGACATTACTTGCGAACAACCACCAGTTTCTGGTTCACAAACTCTTTGATCCCCAGGTCCGACAGCTCGCGTCCGTAACCCGAACGTTTTACGCCGCCGAACGGCAGTTCTGCCGCCGTATCGGTGAGCCAGTTGATGTACACCATACCGGTCTCAATACGCGATGCCATCTTCTTCGCGCGCTCAATATCCTGGCTGAACACCGCTCCGCCCAGGCCGTAGTGAGAGTCGTTCGCCAGCGCGACCGCCTCGTCGTCGTTTTTCACCACGTAAATCTGCGCTACCGGGCCAAAGAACTCTTCGAAGTACGCCGGGTTGTCGCGTGAGATGTTGGTCAGGATGGTCGGCTCAAAGAAGCTCCCGTCTCGCTGCACAGGTTTGCCGCCATAGTGCAGCGTAGCGCCGTTTTTCACCGCCTCGTTAACCTGTTTGGTCAACGTGTCGAGCGCGTCTTTAGAGGACAGCGGCCCCAGCGTGGTGCTTTCGTCCAGCGGATCGCCAATCTTCACCTGCTTAAATGCCTCGGTGAATTTGCTCAGGAAGGCATCGGCAATCTTTTCATGCAGGATAAAGCGCTTCGCCGCGGTACAGACCTGCCCGGCGTTGTTGAGCCGCGCGTTAACGCCGATCTTCACCGCCTTATCCAGGTCCGCATCGTCGAGCACCACGAATACGTCGTTACCGCCAAGCTCCAGCGTGGATTTCTTAATGTGCTTCGCTGCCTGGGCCGCTACCACGCTGCCCGCTTTTTCTGAACCGGTTAGCGCCGCGCCCTGTACGCGATCGTCAGCGATGATGTTCGCCACCTGATCGGACGAGATAAACAGGTTGGTCCACGCCCCTTCCGGCGCGCCCGCCTCACGCACCAGATGGGCGAAGGTTTCCGCACAGTGCGGCACAATGCTGGCGTGTTTAGCGATGACAGGGTTACCCGCCGCCAGGTTTGGCGCCAGAACGCGCATCAACTGATAGTATGGGAAGTTCCATGGTTCGACGGCCATCAGCACGCCGATGGGGTGATGTTCAACCCATGCTTCCCCGAGTTCAGAGTCATACTTCACCGGGGCCAGGAACTGCTTCGCGTTGTCCGCATAGTAGCGGGCGATTTGCGCGCACAGCTTCACCTCGCCGCGGCTCTGTTCGATGAGCTTACCCATCTCCTGGCTGGCGATTTTCGCCAGCTCCTCCACGCGTTCGTCGATCAGGTCCGCCAGCTTATGCAGCACCGGCAGGCGCTGGCTTATGTCGCCTTTCGCCCAGTCGGAGTGATAGAGCGCATCGGCTGCCTTCAGCGCCGCTTCAACATCTGCGTCAGTGTGGGAGGGATATTCTTTGATGAGCTGGTTAGTGGCAGGATTTACTGTCTGATAAGCCATATCGAATCTCCATGTTTTACCGCTTAGGGTATTAAGGGTAGTCAACATGACTGGCTATGGACGTAAAGTTGGGTATATCCGGAAGGTTCTGAGTAAAGCGATGCCATACCGTGGCTGGCGTGGTATAAAAAACCTTCATAAGGAGTTGCTATGACCGATACCCGCCACATCCGTCAGACCTTTCACCGCGCCTCGGGCCTTGAACTACGCAGCACGTGGCAGAGCATGCAGGCGTACAAACGCCATTGCCACCCTCAGCTCTCCATCGGCGCAATTGTGGAAGGCCAGACATGCTGCGTGTGTAATGGCAGAGAATACATCCTCCAGCCCGGGGACCTGATTGTGATCCCGGCTTATGTCCCACACAGCTGCAACCCTGTTGCCGGGCAGCCGCGTAGTTATCATATGCTTTATATCGATACGGACCTTCCCCTTGCGGTTCAGGTGATTCGCAACGCTACGCTGTTTATGTATTACCGGGAAGTTGTTGAGAGGATGTCCCCTGCGTCCGTGAACAGGTTGCTTGCTGCCCTTCCCCATTGCATGGATGAGGCAGAAAAGCCTGGATCAACCAGCCAGCAGGTTCAGCAGGCATTTCTTTCCAGTCTTTCCAGCCCGCCTTCCCTCGACGCACTTGCGCAACGATTCTCGCTGCGAAAGGAGACGCTGATCCGTACCTTCAAGAAGGACACGGGCCTGACGCCTGGCAGCTTCCTCAATATCTTCCGCGTAGAGTACGCCAAAGCGCGGCTGCGTGCCGGGGATGATATCGCCGATGTCGGCTACCAGAGCGGGTTTGCTGACCAGAGCCATTTTCATAAGACCTTTGTGCGCTACACCGCCGCCACACCGCGCCAGTACGCTACGGGCCGATCAATATCAGACAATAAATAAGTTCTGTGTTTCCGTAATCTGGCCCCAGTTTTGCATTCTGAGGTCGCTATGGAACTGTTCTTCCCTTCCGCTTTTCTCGCCCTGGCGCTGGCGCATTTTGTTGCCCTGTTAAGCCCGGGCCCGGATTTTTTCCTGCTGATGGGCTACGCCGCCCGCTACCGACTGCGCGGCAGCGCCGGATTGTGCATCGGGATAGCGGCAGGAAACGGGCTTTACATTTTGCTGGTCATTATGGGATGGAGCGCGCTGCGTCAGTTCGCGTGGCTGTTCACGTTGATTGAATTATCCGGCGCACTGTATTTGCTCTGGATCGGCTCGCATCTTGTACGCAGCCGACCGCAGACGCTGACGCTAAATGAAACACATGAGCGCTGCCCCTCGCTGCGTAAGCAGATCCTGCTGGGGCTGGGTTCGGCGCTGTTGAATCCCAAAAACGCGTTGTTCTACCTGGCGCTGATGACGGCGTTACTCGGGCCGGACGTCACGCTGCTTCAGCAGGCGACCTGCGGCGTCTGGATGGTGATGGTAGTACTGGTATGGGATTTTGCGCTGGTGTCGCTGATGGGGTTACCGGCGGTTCAGCGAAAGCTCAGCCGTTCGCTCTGGCTGATAGAGCGCATGGCGGGGGTGGTATTGATGGGGTTTGGTGGGTGGGTGCTGTGGCGGTTTTTGCACTTTTCCCCCGTATCCCTCTATCCTTAACCCATGGAAAAACATACCGAACTCAAACGCGCCAAGCTTCTCGCGCTGTCGCTGCTGCTGATTGCCGCTGCGGCCTTTATCACTACCCTGTTCCTGCCGCAAACCTTCTGGGTACGCGGCGCAAAAGCTATTGCCGAGGCGGCGATGGTCGGCGCGCTGGCGGACTGGTTTGCCGTTGTCGCGCTGTTCCGCCGGGTGCCAATTCCCTTTATCTCGCGCCATACGGCGATTATCCCGCGCAATAAGGACCGCATCGGCGACAATCTTGGCCAGTTCGTGCAGGAAAAGTTTCTGGATACCCAGTCGCTGGTCGCATTAATTCGCCGCTACGAGCCGGCCCAGATGATTGGTGTCTGGTTCAGCAAGCCCGACAACGCCCAGCGCGTCGGGCTGCATCTGATGCAGGTGATGAGCGGTTTTCTTGAGCTAACTGACGACGGGCGCATTCAGCGCCTGCTCAAACGCGCGGTGCATAAGGCTATCGACAAGGTCGATTTAACCGAGACCAGCGCCGTCATGCTGGAAAGCATGACCAAAAACAACCGTCACCAGGTGCTGCTGGACGCCATCATCAACCGTCTGATTACCCTGATTCAGCGCGAGAGCACGCGGGAATTTATCTCTGACCAGATCGTCCACTGGCTGAAGACCGAGCATCCGCGCAAGGCGATGGTGCTGCCCACCGAGTGGCTGGGCGATCAGAGCGCAGAGATGGTGTCGAACGCGGTGAACACGCTACTGGATGATATCAGCCACGACCGCACGCACCAGATCCGTCGGGCATTTGACCGCGCCACGCTGAAGTTTATCGACAACCTGAAAAACGACCCGGAGATGACGGCCAAAGCCGACAATATCAAGCACTATCTGAAGAATGATGAAGCATTTAACCGCTACCTGGGTGAAATGTGGGCTGACCTGCGCCAGTGGCTGAAAAATGACATGCAGAGCGACGATTCCCGCGTGAAGCAACGTATCGCCAACGCCGGGCTGTGGTTTGGTGAGACGCTGTCGAATGATGCCAGCCTGCGTGCGTCGTTGAACGAGCATCTGGAGCAGGCCGCGCACCGCGTCGCGCCGGATTTTGCGGCGTTCCTGAAGCGCCATATCAGCGACACGGTGAAAAGCTGGGACGCCAAAGATATGTCACGCCAGATAGAACTCAATATCGGTAAAGATCTTCAGTTCATTCGCGTAAACGGTACCCTGGTAGGCGGAACGATTGGCCTGATCCTGTTTTTACTTTCTCAGTTGCCCGCCGTGCTGGGGCATTAATCCGCTTTTGGGGGCGCGATAACGTAGCGCGTCGCCTCGAAGCGGTTCAGGATCAAGTGCACCAGAAAGACCATCGTCAGCGTGACCACCAGCGCGAAGGTAACGGAGGTGATGCGGTACAGATCGCTGAACACCAGATCGCTGTCCGGATGCATGTTTTGCCCGAACATAATGCCGATGGTGGTAATGCTGGAAAATCCCACCCCGGCCCCGACCTTCTCCATCACGTGCAGGCGCGCGCCAAATGCCAGCCCGAGGCCGATCAGCGGCATCATCAGCAGCATATGGCTGCTGTGATCGTACAGAATAAGCTGAACGACGAGGATATAGAGACAGCCCAGCACCACGCCGACCACGCGCCAGATGGAGCTCATGACCGCGCCGCGGTAGTGCATCGGGAACAGGATCAGAATGCCCGCCATCAGTGCCGAGAGCGAATCGCTTAAGTCGCTCATCTGAAATACCACGAAAATCAGCGTCGCCACGGTGCCGGAGAGCAGCGACTCGTGGCGCACGCGGGCATCGTCTTTCTCTATCAGCGGCGGCGGCTTACGTGGCTCCACGTCCGGCAGCAGGTAATTCATCAGCGCGCTCAGACACACCGCCATCACGCTCGCTTCAATGTTGGAGAACAAAAGCGTGTGCCAGTTGGTGGTGGGGTAGCTCATAAAGTTGAGCATTACGCTCTGGCACACCACGCCCATCGAACCGAACAGAAACAGCGGCCCCTTGCTCATAAAGCGAAAGCGCATCACGTACAGGGCAAAGACCACCAGCGTCATAATGACCGGCCATTGCGACAGAAAGCCGATGATGATCACCATTTCGACGCAGTTGAGCGATGCGCTGAAGATAAACTGCTTCGCCACGTGGCGGTTAAACACCGGCACCAGCGACAGCAGCATGATCGGGTAGACCACAAAAAACACGCCGTAGCTGGTGTTGTAGAAGCTCGAAATACTGAGCGCAATCATCCCGGCAAAGACGATGCGCAGGGTCTGGCGGAAGTCGTTTGCCGTGTAGACGATGTTGCCGTGCGGGGTAAATACCCGCGCCAGGGTGCTAATAGACATAGTGAAGCAGGCTCACCAGATGGATTTGCATCCCGGAGAAGAAGCGCGCAAAGGGCCCTTCGCTGTTGTAGAGCTGCACGGTGGCGCGCGCGCCGGTCGGCAGCGACTTCGGTAAGGCTTCGTCCAGCGCCACGTGAATGCGCATTCGCTGGGCATCGCGCACCCAGCGGTTAGAGGTTTCCGGTTCAGAAAGTTGACCGTTAACGGCTTCCTGACCGGCGAGGATCCCCGCGTCACTGCTGGTCACGTGGGCGCGGAAAACCCGTCCCGGAAAGGCGTCAAACACCACGGCGGCGTCGGTCCCCTGGTGGGTATGACGCAGGCTCTTCTCGCGGAAATCCGCCACAATATCCGTCTGCATATTCACCAGCGCCAGCGCTGCCGAACCGGACGAGGCGTAAAAACCGGGGCTTAATTGCAGATTACTCACCGTGCCGTCCGCCTCGGCGTAGACCTTCGTCCAGCCAAGATTCAGCTCCGCTTCATCCAGCGCGTTACGGTATTTTTGCAGCGTCACGTTACGGTGTTCATTCCGCTCGCCGCGCTGAATGCGCAGGTTATGAATATTCGCCTGAATCGAGCTGACGGACTGCTCGCTGCTCTGCCAGGTAGTGCGGACCTTATCCAGATCCGCCTGCGACACGTTCTGCAGGGTGCTCAGTTTCTGGTAGCGGTCGAAAGTCACTTTGTCGTTACGCGCGGTCAGCACGGCGGTCTTCAGGCTGGCCTGCGCGGCGGCGATCTGCGCGTCCAGTTGTTCGTTGGAAAGGCGAGCCTGCTCGAGCGCGATCTGCGCCGCTTCCACTTTATTGCGAAACGGGGTGTCGTCGAGCTCAAACAGCAGATCGCCTTTCTTCACCTGGCTATTGTTGTGGACATGGACCGCCGCCACATAGCCGGAGACACGGGCAGACACCGGCGTCACCACGCGCATCACGGTGGAATCCGGCGTCAGCGGGATCCAGATATCCGCGACGATAAAGTAGACAAACATCAGCAGGAAAGAGGCAATACTTACCCTTACCCAGCGGGCAAACTTTTGTTCAGGAGTCATTATTTTTCGGTCTTGTTATCTTCTTCGCGGATTGTCCGCAAATTGCAGGCGATTTGATTCAGGGTGGCGCTGAAAATGTCGAGATGTTCAGGCGCGATGTTTTGCGATACGCGCGTCTGAAGCGTCTCAATTACCTGGGTGAGCCTGTTAAGTACAGCTTTTCCCTCAGGCGTCAGCGTCAGAAGCCGGATGCGCTTGTCATACGGCGAGACGGTGCGCAGCAGGTAACCCTGTTTTTCCAGCTGTGTCAGGGTGCGCATTAGCGGCGGCAGTTCAATGCCCTGCACCTCCGCCAGCTCACTCACCGAGACGTTATCCCCGAGCTGATGCAGCTGCATCATCACCGTCCAGCTCGACTGGGTTAACCCGGTATCGAGAATGGCGTCGTCAATGACGGCACGCCACTGGCGCACGATCATCGCCATCCGCATGCCCATCGGCCTGCGGCTAAACAGTTCTTCTTCACTCATGGGGAAACCTCTCGTCACACGCGGTCACGATAATAGTTATCAGGGTAAGTATCAAGAAACGAGAAGTTAAAGCGCAGGAATTGCGAAATGAGATTCTCCCTCTCCCTGTGGGCTGAGGGTTCCCCACAAATTAATGCGAGCACTGAGCAATCCCCTCGCCCCTCCGGGGAGAGGGTTAGGGTGAGGGGAACATACGGCGG